>JAUYEP010000282.1 GCA_030689765.1 Methylovulum sp. | reverse complement strand
GTGGCAATGTCAAGGTTGACGCCATTGAGCGCGGTCACTTTTTGGCCGTCAGTGTCATAGATTTTAATTAGATTTTGGCAACGTACAGCGGGTGTCATTTTAGCCTTTAAAAACAATGGCGGGTTCAAGTCGGATGACTTTTAAGATGCTAATCAGCGCGGCAAAGACACAGATTATACTGACGCCAGCGCCACTGAATAACAGCAGTTGCCAAGGGAACTTAAACGCCAAAATCGAATGGCGCATCAAATAGCCGAAAAGGGCGGTCAACCCCACGCCTATGCCATAGCCAATACTGCCAACCAGAACCGCTTGCAGCGAAATCATGCGCAGCAGTGTCAAGTTAGTCGTCCCCATGGCTTTTAACACACCGAATTGCCGCAGGTTATCTAAAGTGAAATTATAAAAAGTTTGTCCGGCAATCGCTGCACCGACGATAAAGCCCAATAAAACCGACGTGCCAAAATTAATTGGAATCCCCGTATTTTTCATAAAATAGATATAGGTGAGATTGATAAACTCTTCCCGCGTATAAGCCGCCAAACCGGTTGCTGTGCGTATGCGGCGCGTCAGTTCGGCAGGATCCTGGTCTTTTTTGGCTTTGACTAGCACAAAGGACAGCAGTTTGCGTTCCTTGGGCGCGTAATTTTTGGCACGGGAATAAGTGGTATAGATAACGGGCTGCGATTGAAAGGTTCGGGTCACTTTGGCGATGCCGACAACAATGGCGCGGCGATCATTTAACTCCAGGGTATCGCCCACTTTGAGCGGAATGGGTTTGGCACCTTTGATTTCAGAAGGTTTGCCCAGCTTTTCTTTAGCGCCATCCGTATCAACGATAACGGCATCACTACGGCGCAAATCGCTAAGACGGCCTGACAGCATGATGGGCGGGCCACCGATTAATGTGGTGTCGTCTAAACCTATCACGTTACAGGTTTGAAAGGTGCCATTGGCAAGACGCGCTTTCAACATGCCCTTATACAACGGCATTGCCCATTCCACGCCGGAAATTCCACGCACACGGTATAGCTCGGTATCCTGCATGGGTTTGATGTCATCGACAAACTGCACTTTCTCGTCCATAACCCAGATATCCGGTAAACCGACATCCGATATAAAACTGTAGGTGCGGGCGATTATCCCTAAAAAAATAGCGGGTTGCTGGGTCATGATCAAGGAGGCAAAGGTCAATCCCATCACCATGCCTAAGTATTTGCCTTTATCACCCATCAACATTTTTAAAGCAATATGATTCATGATGTTGATCTTTTTGAGAGCCTGGCAGGTAGGGACGCAAGATTTTGCGGGGTTCAAACACGAGTCTAAAATAAGCGTATAGGCAATATATTCAAATAGCAACCCCTGTTTTTTCAGGTCATCGCCTTCTTGTTTATAGCGGGTTGCCACTTTGTTGTCATATAATGCGGCGCTTATGTTTTTATGATTCCTGACGAGAGATTAATATGAAAAAAATAGCTGTATTTATTATGCCGTTACTGTTCTTTTTTGTTGCTGCCGCTAATGCACATGGCCCGGTACGTCAAAAAGCCGAAGAAGACATCACTATCAATGCCCCGGCTGAAAAAGTCTGGTCACTCATCAAAAATTACGATGATATGTCCTGGCTGCCTGCCATCAAAAGCACTACGGCTGATAACGGCAATAACAAAGGTTCAATCCGCGTTTTAACTTTGAAAGACGGTGGCACGATCACCGAAGAGTTAAAAAAGTATGACGACAAAAAAAGGTCTTATGCTTATAAAATCACTGAAATGAGTACGCTGAAAACCATCACACATTCTGGTGCCGAAGAAAAAGTGCCGGTATTTCCAGTGGACAACTATGCCGCCAGTATTGAGCTGGAAGCCAAAGGCGACATCACTGTAGTTGCCTGGAAAGCAGGTTATTACCGCGCTTATATGAACAACAACCCACCAGAAGAAATGAACGAAGAAGCGGCTAATTCCGCAGTGACCGCCATTTTGAAATCAGGTCTGGCTAATTTGAAAACCTTGGCTGAAAAGTAAGGTTTTCGGGTGGCTTTTCTAAAGTATCCGGCGGTGGCGTTTGCTGCCGCTTTTTTATCCATGCCGCTTGCCGCTGCGCCTTTTGCTTATATCAGCAACCAGTTAAGTGACAGCGTATCTATTATTGATACCAGCAACCGTAGCGTTGTCGATACCATTGCAGTTACCGGTAAACCGGCGGGAGTCGCCGTAGCACCAGATGGTAAACGCTGTTATATCAGTACGCCGGAAGGTCATGGCTTTGCTGTTTTAGATACCCAAAAACGCCGGATTACCCATATCGTCAAGGTCAGCGACGGTGCCTTGGGCATTGCTGTCAGCCCTGACAGTAAACGGATTGTTGTCGCAGACTGGTATAACAACACGGTTGCCGTCGTCGATGCCGGCACCTTTGACATTATCAAGACCATTGCCGTCGGGCAATCGCCCTCGGGATTGGTCGTTAGCCCTGATAATCGCTGGTTATATGTTGCCAACCGGCTCAGTGATTCAGTATCCAAAATAGATTTGCGCAACTTCATGGTCAAAAAAACAACGTCAGTGGGTTCACATCCGTTTGGCTTGACCATAGATGCCAGAGGCGAACGCTTGTATGTCGCCAATGTACAAAGCGATGATGTTACGGTTTTGGACGCGGCGCGGTTGCAGGCTATTGCTACCGTTAAAGTCAATATGCTGCCTTATGCGGCGACTTTGGCGCTTAATGACAGCCGTTTGTTGGTGACGAACCAGGATGACAATTCGGTTTCAGTGATCGATACGGCACTCTTGAAAGAAATTGCGTTGCTTACGGTAGGCGAAAAGCCAGAGGGCATCAGCACACATCCAGATGACCGGCAGGTGTATGTGGCTAATTGGTTTGATGGCAAGGTCTCGGTGATCGATGCCAAAACATTAAGAGTGATTGATACGATAAAAACGGGTGAAGGCAGCCGTGCTTTTGGACAATTTATTTCCACACATTGAAAGGTAAAACGAAATGGCTGAAACAGTAGATGAATTGACAGTAACGTATGAAGATGGCGGCATTGAAACCGTTAAGCAACTGGACAAAAAAGTGCTGACTAAAGGCGCTTGGGCGACGGTGATGTACCGTTATCAGGACTGGAACCGCACGAAAGAAGACTATGGGCCGGATAAATACACGATACGCCGTTACCAAAAACGTAACGGCGAATATCAGCAAAAATCAAAATTTAATATTTCCAGCAAAGAACAAGCGAAAAGCATCATCGCTGCGTTGCAGGAATGGATAGATTAAAGACTTTATATAGCGCCTGCGGCGGAGGCTTCAGGGACTTCAATTAACCGGCCTGATTTGACATCATAAATATAACCGTAAACAGGAATGTCGGAAGGCACCAACGGATGCGATTTAATACGCATGACATCTTCCAGAACGCTTTGTGCCTGATCCTTAATGGTCAGCCAATCGATATATTTGCCTTCCGCAGAACTTGGGCCTTCACAGCAATCGTGCCAACCATCCGCATCAACAGAAGCGGTTTTTAAGCTGCTGGACAGCAAACCGCGCATGATTTCGTCGTTGAAGGTTTCCATGCCGCAATCGGTATGGTGGACAACAAACCATTCCCGCGTACCGAGCAATTTGTAGGAAATCACCAGCGAGCGTATGGCGTCGTCGCTAGCCCTGCCGCCAGCGTTGCGGATGACATGCGCATCGCCTTCAGAAAGCCCTGCATATTTGGCGGGGTCAAGCCGTGCATCCATGCAGGTCAGGATGGCAAAATGCCGACCTGGAGGCATGGGTAAATCACCTTTATCAAAGTTTGCCACATAATCGCGGTTAGCCAGTAAGACTTCATTGAGTATATTGCCCATGGTCACTCCTCATGTCAGTTATTGGTATTATTATGTTTTTGTCAATGCAGGCGGTGGGCTGCCTGTATCAGCGATTGTTAATGTACCATAACTATTGTGTTGGCTAGGCATCAGTAATCAACCGGCAACCTTGCTAGCAAGTCATCCCATTGGATAACAATGTCCGGTAACACGCCAACCTGGGTTTCGCCGCGCAATTCGTAGAGTTCGGGTTTGCCGTATCCGCCATCGGTCAAGCGATAAACGGTCAATATCCGGTCTATCCAGGTTAAATAATCGCCGTAGCAATAATGTGGTGTGTCTTTCAATGCTAAACCCATGAAAATATCCTCGTGCGTTGTTAGGTAAACTGTTTTTGTAACTACTCGCCCCCTATCAGACGGTGTGCCGGAGATCAACGGCTTTAGCCGTTGAAAAAATGGCTGAAGCCATTTTACTCCCCTATTTATTAATGGCTGGGCTCATGGGTGAGTAGTTGCCTGTTGTTAGGTAAACCAGTATTGACTGCCAGTATCAGCATTGTATTGTATCATAAACTTCTTCATTGAAAGCCGTGTTAATGGCTGTTTAACGTGATACTTATTCTTGGGAAATACCATGCAAACATTACCCCTCACACTTTATCGCACCGAAAGCATAAAGGTGCTGGAACAATGCGCAATACAGGACTATGGCATCCCTGGTTTCGAGCTGATGAACCGGGCTGGCGAGGCTGTTTTTCAATGCCTGAAAGAAAAATGCCCTGATGCGGCATCTGTCGCTGTTGTTTGTGGGCGCGGAAATAATGCCGGTGACGGCTGCATTGCCGCGAGGCTCGCGCTGCTCGCAGGATTGCAGGTTAAAGTTTATATTTCAGCGCCAGAAAAACTGACAGGCGACGCACAGAAGGCTTTTAAACAATACGCCGAGGCCAACGGGAGCATTAGCTATTGGCTTCCCGCCCAGCCTATTGCTGCTGCTGATGTCATTATCGACGCCCTGTTCGGCACGGGTCTGGATAGGCCGGTAAGCGGAGAATATCGGGCGGCTATTGAAGCCATTAACGAAAGCCAATGCCGCGTTATTGCCATCGACATGCCTTCAGGTTTATCTGCCGATACCGGTAATGTCATGGCGTGTGCGGTAAAAGCCGATTATACGGTGACGTTTATCGGCTTGAAGCAAGGCTTATTTACAGGGCAGGCGGCAGATTATTGCGGTGAAATTTGTTACTCATCGTTGGCTGTGCCGGAAGCGGTGTTTCAGGCCCTATCATCTGCCGTTTACCGTGTCGTTGGGACAACATGGCCGCGCCGCGCCCGTTATACGCATAAAGGCGACAACGGGCATGTGCTGGTCATAGGCGGTGATGCCGGTTATTCCGGTGCAGCTAAACTGGCAGGCGAGGCGGCATTGCGGGTCGGGGCAGGGCTGGTCAGTATTGCAACGCGGACGGAACATGCGCCATTAATGAACATGAACCGGCCTGAGTTAATGTGCCATGGTGTGGAAACTGCACAGCAGCTGGAGCCGTTGCTGGACAGGATCAATGTTATTGTGCTGGGACCGGGTTTGGGGCAAAGCATTTGGGCAAAAGCACTGTTAGTTAAAGCGATAAGCGCCAGAAAACCGTTGGTAATTGATGCCGATGGCTTGAATCTTTTGGCAGTGTTTTCGAAAAAACAGCCTGATTGGATTTTAACGCCGCATCCGGGGGAAGCATCCAGATTGTTAGGCTGTCCAACGGCACAGATACAACAGGATCGGTTTGCTGCGGTGAGATCATTACAAGCTAAATTTGGCGGTATTGCTGTACTTAAAGGCGCGGGTACGCTGATTGCGTCCGATCATGACATCGCCGTTTCTACAACAGGCAATCCAGGTATGGCGACAGGGGGGATGGGCGATGTCTTGTCGGGCGTTATTGCCGGTTTAGTGGCTCAGGGTCTGCCGCTTAAAGAGGCCGCACAGCAAGGCGTTTATTGCCACAGTCTTGCGGCTGATAGGGCAGCAGGAACAGACGGCGAACGGGGCTTGTTGGCAAGTGATTTAATGCCCTATTTAAGACGCTTGGTAAACAACAATTAAGTAAGGCTGGTTATTAATGAAAGTATACTTACAAGACACCGAAGCAACCGAACAATTCGGTGCAAAATTATGGTCGCTGTTACCTGCAAAATGCCTGGTATTTTTGCATGGCGATCTAGGCGCAGGGAAAACCACGTTGGTTAGGGCTTATTTAAGGGCCGCTGGCTTTTTAGGGACAGTTAAAAGCCCAACCTATACGCTCGTGGAGGAATATTCGGTTGGTGGGCACAAAATTTATCATTTTGATTTGTATCGGCTTACCGATCCTGAAGAATTGGAATGGATAGGCATAAAGGATTATTTTAACCAGGGTGGCGTGTGCTTTATTGAATGGCCAGGTAACGGCAAAGGTTTTTTACCGGAACCTGATATGACCATTACCTTGAGTGTCGAAGGGGCTGGGCGGTCAATGACCTGCAATTATTTTTTGCACGCTAAAAAATAATTGCAGCAGGTCTGGAAAAACAAAGACATATTGTTATAATCTAATCCAGTTTGTCACCTTTGTTTTATCACCTCTTCCTTGCCGCTATGAGAAATTATTGTAAGATTCTGTTTATCCTTGGATTACAGTTACTGTCTGTGGCAAGTTATGCAGGGCAAGTGAATGTCAATTCATTACATTTTTCAACGGCAGCACAACGGGCGCGAATGTCTTTTGCCGTGTCCTCTTCTCCGAAACACCGCGTTTTTGTACTTGAAAATCCGTCACGCTTGGTCATTGATATTAAAAATGCCGCACTGGGCCAGACATTAAACCAACCGTCACCAACGCATCCACTGTTTGCCAAAGTCAGGGCCGCCGCAAAAAACACGACTGACTTAAGGATCGTCGTTGATTTGAAAAGGGCAGTTAGCCCAGAAAATTTTTCATTAAGCACAAATAATAAAGACGGACGCCGCTTACTTATCGATTTGATTAATAAAACGCCGGTGATGTCTGTAAAAACCGAGGCTAAAAAACCGGTTAATGAAGTGGTCGCTTTGGATAAGCCAATTGCAGATAAATCAAAACGCTATAAAACAGTTCAAGCTAAAAATATCGCCGTTAAATTGGCGCAACTGAACGCCGTGTCCACCAAAGGGAAAGCTATCGTTGTTGCCGTTGATGCGGGGCATGGCGGTGATGATCCGGGCGCTCATGGGCCTCATGGCACCGAAGAGAAGTTAGTGACTTTTGCCATTGCCAAAAAACTGGTGGCACTGATTAACGCCCAACTGGGGATGAAAGCCGTCATGGTACGCAAAGGCGATTATTACATCGACCTTAGAAAAAGGATGCAGATCGCCAGGGCTGCCAAAGCAGATTTATTCATCTCGATACATGCTGATGCGTTTGAAGATGCGACGGTAAGAGGCGCGTCGGTGTACACCTTGTCCACACGCGGCGCCTCAAGTGAAGCGGCCCATTGGTTGGCAAAAAGCGAAAATGCGTCAGAAGTTGGCGGAGTCACTCTGAGCGACAAAGAGGATGTGCTGGCATCGGTTTTACTGGATTTATCACAAACGGCTACCCAGCAAGCCAGTCTGGACGTTGCCAACAGTGTCTTGAAAAATTTCCAAAACATTAGTGTGCTGCATAAGGATTCGGTACAAAAAGCCGGGTTCATCGTATTAAAATCCCCCGATATACCGTCCATATTGGTTGAGACGGCCTACATTTCAAACCCGTTGGAAGAGCAAAATCTGACCAGCGTCCGTTACCAAGCGAAAATGGCAAATGCCATCTTTAACGGTGTACGCAACTATTTCAGAAAATCCGTACCTGTCGAGAGCAAAATTGCCGCGTTGTAGAGACGTTGCACCGCAACGTCTTTTGTCGGTATGCCGTGCCGTAATCCGTAGACGTAAAGACGTAGCGGTGCAGACGTAGCGGTGCTACGTCTCTACAATTTTAATGCCTTGGCGAAGGCGCTGGCGAAAGCGCCCTGCGCCGGTTTTTCCGCCGCTTGCTTGGTTTTATGCACTGGCCTGTTTACTGGTTTTGCTGCGCCAAGTTCGGCTTTATCGACCGAGGTTTTCATCGACAACGAAATCCGCTTGCGCCCAACATCCACTTCCAGCACTTTAACATTGACCATGTCGCCAGTTTTAACGGCTTCCCTGGGATCTTTGATAAACGTATCGGATAAATGCGAAATATGCACCAGCCCATCCTGATGTACGCCGATATCAACAAAGGCGCCAAAATTAGCGACGTTGGTCACCACACCGGCTAACATCATGCCGGGTTCAAGATCGGTGATTTTTTCAATCCCTGCTTTAAATTCCACGCTTTTAAATTCCGGTCGCGGGTCACGCCCGGGTTTTTCCAGTTCTTGCAGAATGTCAGTGACCGTAGGCAAGCCAAATTGTGGATTGGTGTACTGGGCGGCATTCAGTTTGCGCAAAAACTGGCTTTGACCAATAAGATCGCGGATTGATTTGCCGGTGCTTCCAATAATCGCCTCAACCACCGGATAGGTTTCAGGATGCACAGCGGAGGCATCGAGCGGATTATCGCCGTTCATAATGCGTAAAAAACCTGCCGCTTGCTCATAAGCCTTATCGCCCAGGCGCGGCACTTTTTTCAATTGCTTGCGGTTGGCGAAAGGGCCGTGTTCATTGCGGTACGCGACAATATTTTCACTGACGCTTGCAGATAACCCCGACACCCGTTTGAGTAAAAAAACCGATGCCGTATTCACATCAACACCAACGGCGTTTACGCAGTCCTCAACCACCGCATCCAGCCCC
>JAUYEP010000276.1 GCA_030689765.1 Methylovulum sp. | reverse complement strand
GCGGTTTAGAACCCTTTCCGACAGGCTTCGTTTACATGACTTTGTTTGTGTGATGTTATTCTTGGGGTTTGTGCGGGGATATGGAATTTTTATTTAGCTAACTAATTGTTTTTTAATGTTAAAACAAGTCTATTAAAAACGCGGTAAGGCGTAATCCGTAGGGTGCAATAGCGGTAACGCGGTAAGGCGGATAATTGGCGTCAGAGTAAAGTTAAATGCGGTAAGATGTAATCCTCAGTGTATTTATGTGCGCATCGCAACCTTAGGATTTGTAGCTTTCCTACGAGTGTGGCGATATAGCGTTTTTTGTATAGCAAAAAGGAGTACCAGAATATGAGTAAAATAACCGCAACCGATACGCTTGAACTATCAATACCTGAAAGGATTCAATTGGTAGAAGACATCTGGGATACGATAACTGCAAAAGCATCTTCTATCGAACTGACCAACGAAGAGAAAAGAATAATTGATGCGCGGCTGGAAAAACATCACCAGAATCCTGAATTTGGCTCTCCGTGGGAAGATGTCTACAAAAGAATCGTGAGCAGACAGTGAAATATTGCGTCATTGTAAGCCCCGAGGCTGAAAATGATTTAAAGGAAATATTTTCTTGGTATGAGGACAACAGGATGGGTTTGGGTTATGACTTTCTCTTGCAGGTTGACGCAGGAATCAACTTTGTCAAGAGAAATCCTGAAATTCATCCGATTGAACACAAAGGGACAAGAAAACACCTTATTAAAAGGTTTCCATACAAAATCATATACTTGGTTAAAGAAGAGGAAATAATAGTTCTTGCGATACTTCACGGCAAGAGAAGTTTTGAGCTATTGAAGAGCAGAGTAGACAACGCCTAACAAAACGCTCCAGCGGAGCTTCGCTAACGCTACGCCCGCTGAGCTTTACGTTAGGCTTTCTGGGGTGAAATTTGTTGGTTTCGGTTTGCCTTCGTAAGCTTCGGTGTTGCAGGCAGTTTTTTGGTTTGTTTCGGGCTTCCGTTGCAAGCCCGCAGCTTGGGTGTGTTCTTTGCGGACATTGGCAAGTTCGGTAGTGTCGCACAGTCGGATGCGTTTGCGTCATGCGCGGTGTGGCTTTGGGTGCTGTTATCCGTCTTGGGGTGTGCCGCGCACGACGCAAGCCGCAGGTTCGGTGTTTACTTAGCGCACGGTGCATGGTTTAGCTTTTTTGTCCGTGTCGGCTTGAGCTTCGCTGTATTACCCTGCCTAACATGTCGCTCAAAGGGACCTGCCGCCCGTTGGCGGTTTTGAAAGTTGGTTATTTATCAAGCTTTGGGGCTTCGTTTATCTTCCGTAAGCGGCACGCCCCTTAGCTTTACGTTAGGCAACACCACAAACATGAAGAGGTAGCAAATGCACTTTACTGTACACTTGAGAAGCAACCAAACTTACCAAGACGATTTCTCTTATGGGCTAGTGTTTATTTACCCCCGTTAAATCCATAGAAGCGGATGTTTTACGTTTTCAACAACGGAACATACATTGATTGTTATTGCTGACTACTACTGAGTATTGATACCTTAATCCGTCGGTAATCGTTCTTAAAAACTTGATAAAGGAAACATACCATGACAACAAATCTCGCCATTGATGATGACTTAATCAATGAAGCGTTAACGCTTGGACACTTTAAAACCAAGGAAGATACCGTTGTTACCGCGTTAAAGGAATTTATTAATCGCCGTAAAGATGAATCGGAGCAAATACATCTCTCTGATTTAGTTACTGAAAAAGTGAAAATGCGTAATAAACAATACAATCAAGATGAAATACTTGCAGCTATTGATGAAGCTGTTTCCTCTCGCTAATCAGGATGCGAGTCGTTTTAGATACGGGCATTCTGATTGCAGCGCTGATTACCGTTGGCACACCGCCTGATAAAATCTTTCAAGCTTGGAAGAAGAAACGTTTCGAGCTGTTTACGTCAGAATGGCAACTGGATGAATTTCGACGTGTCAGTCGCTATCCAAAATTAAGCCGCTTTATCAATCCGGTTGAGGCCGGACAAATGGTTAATGGTCTCAAGCTTAAAGCTTTCGTTTATGAGTCATTGCCTACCGTGGACTTATGTAAAGACCCTGACGATAACCCGATATTAGCGATTGCTTTGGAAAGTAGAGCTGACTTTCTCGTAACTGGTGATAAATGCGATTTATTGTCAATGGAATGTGTTGGTGCAACACCGATCATAAGTGCAGCTAATTTTCTGGCAAAACTCGAACGTTTCTAGTGCTGTAATGGTATCTCAGGTCGTTATAACATGGTCGTTTGCCGCCGCCCCCTTGCCGAAACAGGCTGATGATCGCGCAAATACTACGCGAGATTTACGCGACATAGCTGTGCTCCGTTGTGATTCGTTGTGCCCTGTACGCGACCCATGAAAACAACAAATACAACAAAATAAATAGGTTGATAATCCGTAATTGCACTTTTAAGGCAACTACAGACATGTTCGTCAAAACCAAACAATTGACAATTGTCTGTCAAAGTTTAACCTCAATAACATAATTCGACTTACTATTTTACAGTCATTGCGCTATGGCATATCACATGGTTGACTGCAAGAAATTTCATGAGCAACTTTGAGCAACAGATCGCAGCATTAGAGCAAAAAATACAGGCTATAGATGCTGAACGTGCAGCATTATTTCAAGAATTGACTCAGTTAAAAAGTCAACACCATCAACGACAACAAAGCTTGACGCAACTTATCGCTAAGGCGACAGTTACCCAACAATCGAGCAGCAAAGACAAGATCAGCTTGTTTCGCAGTCTGTTCAAAGGACGCGACGATGTCTATCCAAAGCGCTGGGTAAACAGTAAAACTGGGATATATGGGTATTCGTTCGCTTGTTCCAATGAATGGAAACCCAATATTTGCAGAAAAAACGATAAACCTCCCATCAAATGCGGCGACTGCCAGTTCCGTTCATTTATCCCGATTAGTGACAGTGCAATTGCTAATCACTTGGCAGGTACAGATAACCCGCGCAACCCCTCTGCTGATTTCGTGATGGGCGTTTACCCATTAATGCAGGATGAACGTTGCTGGTTTTTGGCCGTTGACTTCGACAAAGCATCTTGGCAACTGGATGTCGGAGCTTTTGCTGCGGCCTGTAAAGAAAGCGGTGTTCCTTATAACATCGAAATATCACGTTCCGGCAAAGGCGCGCATATTTGGTTATTTTTTAGCTTTCCAGTATTAGCGATGGAAGCGAGGAAACTGGGGTCATATCTGTTAACGCTGGCGATGGATGAACATCCTGAACTCGGTTTTGAGTCTTATGACCGATTGTTTCCTAATCAGGATACGATGCCGAAAGGCGGCTTTGGTAATCTCATTGCCTTGCCTTTACAAAAAAAGCCACGCCAACAGGGCAATAGTGTATTTGTCGATGACAACTTCTTTCCTTATCCCGACCAATGGGCTTATCTGTCCACCATTAAACGCATATCGCCATTGGAACTAAACTTGTTAGTGGAAAAAGCCGAGCAGCAAAATCGTATTTTGGGTGTAAAGCTTCCCATTGCAGAGGAAGACGGCGAACCTTGGAAAATATCCCCTTCACGCAAGATCAAAGAGATCATCATGACTGAATCTTTGCCTAAACAAGTGAACATTGTTCTGGGCAATCAGTTATTCATCGATAACAACGATTTGCCCGCAATACTGCAAAGCAAGATTCTCCGGCTGGCTGCGTTTCAGAATCCCGAGTTTTATAAAGCCCAGGCCATGCGCTTATCAACGTTCGGCAAACCCCGAATCATTTCGTGTGCCGAATATTATTCGCAGCATATTGCCTTACCGAGAGGTTGTCAGAACGAATTAATGAATCTTCTGGATGAACTAAAAATCCAGCCTGTCATTCAGGATGAACGGTTTTTCGGGAACAACATTCCAGAAATACAGTTTCAAGGCCAATTAACAGGAGAGCAAACCCAGGCGGCAAACAAACTACTTGAACATGACATTGGCACACTCTCTGCGACTACTGCCTTTGGCAAAACGGTTGTCGCGCTGTATATTCTGGCAAAGCGTCAGGTTAACACGCTGATTATTGTCCACCGCCGACAACTTTTAGATCAATGGCTGGAGCGGATTGAAACGTTTTTGAATGTGCCCAAAAAACAGGTAGGGAAAATCGGTGGTGGTAAAAGCAAGCCAACAGGTATTATCGATGTCGCCATTATGCAAAGTCTAACCAAAAATAATACAGTTGATGATTTAGTTGCGAATTATGGACAAGTAATTTTCGACGAATGCCATCATTTGTCAGCCGTCAGCTTTGAATCCGTTGCCAAGGCTTGCAAAGCAAAATATGTGCTGGGATTGTCAGCAACCCTGACTCGAAAGGACGGACACCATCCTATTGTTTTTATGCAGTGCGGCCTGGTTCGCTATCAGGTCAGCGCAAAACAGCAGGCATTAGCAAGACCTTTTGATCATCATGTGACTCAACGGCAAACTGCGTTCATGATGCCTGACAGTGGCAATACGGATAGCCGAACTTACATTCATGAGATTTATCAGGCATTGGTTCTTGATGAGCAACGCAATCGCTTTATTCTTGATGATATTAAACAAGCCCTCTCTGAAGGCCGTTCGCCGATTGTATTAACCGGGAGAAAAGAACACGTCTTGTTATTGACCGAGCAGATCAAAACATTTGCTAATAACGTGTTTATCATGCAAGGCGGCATGGGCGTTAAGCAACGCAAGCAAGATGGTGCGATACAACAAGCACCACAATTGACTCGACACTGCATAAAATAACCTCGGATGTTGGAGTGAATAGGTACGATGTGTACGGTAAATGTGCTGTTAGTCTATACAATTTAATGGTAATTTATCTAAAAATCACATACACGACCTACACACTTTCAGAAAAATGACTAAAACCAATAAATCAGAACAAGTGCCTAAAAACATGCAACCGGTATTCGATGCCATTGTAGCGTTAACTGGTGATTTCAGCAGTCAGCACCTCAATGATGAATATGCCCAATTGGCGCGTTATGTCACCGCCGCATTATGCCGAAAACGACCGTCACCTTTGGTAAGCGGGCATGCTAATACCTGGGCGTGCGGCATTATTTATGCGCTGGGTTTTGTTAATTTTTTATTCGATAAAAGCGAAAAGCCATATATTAGCGCCACTGATTTATACAAAAGCTTTAACATTAGCACAAGTACCGGGTCTGCCAAATCGAAGGTTGTGCGGGATACCTTAAAAATGATGCAGTTCGACCCCAATTGGTGTTTACCAAGCAAGCTCGATAACAACCCGATGGCTTGGTTGATCACGGTGAATGGCTTAATGCTAGATGCGCGACATTTACCTAGAGAAATACAAGAAATGGCCTATCAAAAAGGACTTATACCTTATATACCGGCAGACAAAGAACAATAATTCCGCGTAAAGTTTGAGAAATACATCCATGATCAGGATGTTAGTTGTTGGCGTCAGAATGACAACTGGAAAAGCATCCGTGTTGTTTAGTTATCCTTGTAAAAAACAGAAGGTTGCACAATAGCGATATTTTGGTAGGGATTCATAGTATAAAGATCAGGGTCACTGGAAATAATAAGGTCAGCCTTAGCCGATAGAGCGAGTTCTAAAAACATGTTGTCATTAGGGTCGCGGCAATCTTTTACAGTATAAGTTACATCATAAACAACTGAGATATTTTTATAGTCGGTTATAAAGCAAGCCCGTTCTTCTCTATTGAGATATTTATCGAATTTTTCCCGCATTAATACGGTTGCAAGCTCGAAAAACGTTTTCTCAGACACACATATTTCATAATCTTGCAGTGCTTTTTGATAAGCCAAACTGGGAATAGAGCGGACTCGGATAGCCGCGCTTATTAATGTGCCGGTATCAATAACAACACGTTTAACGTAATTCATGAACCAGTTGATTAATAGCTTCGTCGGTTAATAAATCTGCGTCTGGATGAACTATTTTTCCTACGCGGTCTTGATAATGCTGATAGTTTAGAACCGCATTATCTCGGTGCTTTTGTTCTACAAGCAGCTTTTCCAAGCCTTCTGGTGATAGCAGGTAAGCCACTGTTCGTCCTTGAGTAGTTAACACGACTGGCTCTTGTTTTGCCTGGTTAATCACTTCACCAAAATGAGTTTCCGCGTAGGTCGATGTAATTGTAATCATCTGTTCACCGTATGCCCTTTATTAAATAATATTCATTAACTTGTAATTCACGATTCCATTCATCTCTTTTCAGCAATAGCACTCTTCACGATTAAATTTGTCAGCTTTAAAACGACCGCGATATTTTGCCAAAGTAGCTAACGCTTTTTCTCTGTGCATTTGTTCTTCTTCAATTTGTCTAGCTTTAAGACCTTCTGCAAAGATTAGCACTTCACCGGCGGTATGTTCAGGCAAGGTTTTTACGGTTTCATAAATACGTTCTGCAATGTTCATCAGTTTATCCTTCGTGTGGTTTGTGCGGCACAAATGCTGTTGTTATTTCAGCATCCAATTTTTGCAGCCAGTAAAGAGCATGAAAATTGACTATGCTGGGGATTATAACATGGAGCCAATCCGACTTGATGGGTCAATATGAAGGGGGCGATCACGCCGACATCAAACATGCCTGCGTGAATCTTGCGTGATTTTTGCGTGGATCGGTTGTGATTCGTAGTGCTTTGTTATGCAATTGACGCAACGGGCGCCATTAAAATATCAATTAAAATAATAACATAAAATTCAATTACATGATTTGTAATCAGCCGGTCGCGGGTTCGAGTCCCATCTCCAGCTCCAATAAAATCAAGCCCTTAGATTAAAGTCTAAGGGCTTTTTTTATGCCTGTCACTTTTTTATTCAATTTAGTCCTAGTTCTAGTCCCAGTTAGCATTTTAGCTGTACTAACGCATCATTGGACGTTTCAAGACAATAATCCTCAATTTCGTAGTTTCCACCTTCTTAATTCGTAAGCCCCCCACCCTTATTAAATAGACGTAATTTTCACTTTGAACCATCCACGCTGCTGTTTGGTTGCAGTGGATATTTTTATTATGTTGTTCAGTCGAGTTTTTTAAGAGATGTTGCCTAAAAATAACAGCCATCTACGTGCCATTAACCAAGAACTCTAAACTTCAACGGCAAGTAAATTTTACTTGCCGCAAGTAAAAAGTAGGCGCGTTTACTACAAAAACCATGCTCTTATAATTTCTCCTCCATTAATGAGGAGTTAGGAAAATGAGTATAAACGTAATAAGACTTGACGCTGTTTTGAATAAAACAGGGCTGTCTCGTAGTGCAATGTACAAAATGATCGCTGAACGCGATTTCCCAGAGCCAATCAAACTCGGAGCACGCGCTGCTGGTTGGATTTGTGAAGAAGTGGAAGAGTGGATACAGACCCGCATTTCCGCAAGAAATGGAGGTGAGGTATGAGTTTACCAGCCACACTCACAGTAATCAAAAGTTATTCAGGCCCAGTATCAAAAACATATACAGTTGATGAGAACCGTAGGATAAAAAAAATCCCAGCAGCCAACATGTATGAGGGTAAGGCGAAGCGTATAACCATTTCGTTTAAAAAACTAAAAAGGGAACTAAAACGAGCAAATTGCAATATTGTGTTTAGTTATGGAATATTTGCAAAAAAGTACGGTAATGAAGTAACCATTGTTGTTGCTGGAAAAGAAGTACCTAGCGAGGGGATCATTTCACGTACCCAAAATTACTTCAAATATCGTGCCTGTCCGGGTGTAATCATGATTGATTACGATCCAAGTGAATATGGTCGAGATTATTCAAAAGAAGATTTGTTGGATATATTTGGTGACATTTTTCCAGCGTTTAATGAAGCAGCAATGCTGGTTCGCGGCTCACTTTCATCAGGGGTGCATTTTGTAGGTGAAAGTCCTCAAGAAAATGGCGGGCTTCATTTTTATGTGCCAGTGCTGGATGCTTCGGATATTCCACGATTTGGTAAGTTACTGTTCAATTACTTGTGGTTGCATGGACATGGCTATATTGCATTGTCTGCTTCAGGGCATCTTTTGATACGGGCACCAAATGACGTGGCAGTATATAGTTCTGAGCGTCTTGACTTTGTAGGTGAACCCATAATCGAAGATGAGCGTTTAACTTTTACACCGCCAAAAATATATGAGTACGACGGTGGGTATTTGGATACCTCGGCACTAAAGGATTTGACTCCAGATCAAGAACTACAGCTTAAGACTCTGATTAACGATGCAAAAAAAGCAATAGCACCAGAGGCAGCAAAAAAGAGGGCTGAATGGAAGGCAACAAAGATTGATACTCTTGTGAGTTCTGGTGTTGCCGCTGAAAAGGCAACACGGGTCATTGAGGATATGCTCAAGGGCGGCTGTAAAGAGTTGCCTGAAGACTTTGTATTGGAATTTACAGATCAGTCGGTGCGTGTCAGTGACGTGTTAAGCAATCCGCAGCAATTTGATGGTAAGGCCTTAGGTAACTCGCAAAAAATAAACCGCCACAGATTTACAGATTAAACTTATTTAGTATCTACTTTAAAAACCTGGGTAAATCACCTAAACAAACTATCTCGTTCACACGCGATGCGTGGCTGTAGGGGAATCACCTTAACGGAGACCTACGAGGTTTTTAAAACCTCGTAGGTCTTCCCACGAAATTTAAAGTAGATACCTTATTTATAATCTGTGAATCTGTGGCAACTGTGACAGGGAGGTATTTTTTGCGAGTTACCTTAGCTGATCCCATTGAAGGTAGTTCCTATGGCAAAACGACTGCAAAATTTTGGTGGAACGACGGAATCCCCATCATCAGTAGTTTGGCGCACGGTGTGCAGACTACCTATTTTTTGCAAAAAAACTGGAAAGATAAGCTTAATCAATTTGTTGAAGACTTTAACAAAACTCACGCCAATGTCATGATCGGCACCCACAACCGTATCATGCGCATTGAAGTAGGCATAGGCTTTCGTGGGGGGCTGGTCATTTACGTCTTCTACGAACGGTATGGTTTAGTAAAGGTTTATGACAACCAAAAGATTAAAGTCGGAGAAAAAAAAGACAAAAACGGAAAAATTGTTGATGTACTTGAAAATCCGGTTATTGCCTGGGTCTTTCATCCAGCATCAAGGTCTTATCCCAATGGAGTGGTCTTTTTGCCTGGAAAAGATGTCGGTGAGGGTTGTTTTAACACTTGGCGTGGCTTTAAAGTGTCTCCCCATAAAAACAGGGCAATTCTGAAGCGTATAAAGCTCCATCTTAAACATGTTGTCTGTGATGATGATAAAAAGCTTTTTCAATATTTAATTAGATGGATGGCTTATACGTTTCAATTTCCTGACAAACCAGCAGGTACAGCAATTATTTTACGTGGTGAGAAAGGCTGTGGCAAAGGTACTCTAGGTCATTTTTTGCGGAAAATATGGGGGGGCACACGCGCTCTACATTTCCAATGCAAAGCACTTGGTCGGCAATTTTAATGGTCATCTTACTGATGTCTGTTTCCTCTTTGCAGATGAAGCCTTTTTCTCTGGGGATTCGAAGCATGAAGGTATCTTAAAGGGGCTAATAACCGAGTCAGTGATCACCATTGAACGAAAAGGAATTGATGCGATACAGCAGCCCAACTACCTAAAAATCTTAATGGCAACAAACTCAAAGTTTGCCGTGCCTGCCAGTCGGGATGAAAGAAGGTACTGCGTCATTGATGTCTCCTCTTCTAAGATTGGTGATAGAGCCTATTTTGATGCGTTGCATGAGGATATTGATTCAGAAGAGGTACAAGCGGCATTCTTGTACGAAATGCTACGTTTGGACTTGTCAGGGTGGCACATTGGCAACATTCCTGAAAGTGCAGGGTTACGCGCCCAACGTTACCACTCAATGAAGTCATATCAGCAGTGGCTTGCTGATTCTTTGATCAAAGGTCAATTTGAAGTGTTTTTAAAAACAGTTGATGACGACGAATATGGTATTGGTGATATTGATAAATGGCTTGAGGAGATGACCACCGCAGATCTTTTTGAAAGCTACAAAAAGTGGTGCGATGATGCGAGAAAGGGTGAGTATGGTCGTGTAAATATGAGTGAATTGAGCAAATATCTCGGTTTACTGTACAAGCACGTCAAGCGAGTAAGGGGTACTAAAAATCGCGGTATCGCTTTTGGAACATGGGATGATGCCATTGAAGCGTTTGAGGAGTATGAAAAAATTAAACTTTCTGAAGTTTTCAAATAGCATAATGTAATTGAATATGCCCACCCGTTCATCGTTCATTTTTTATAATAGATTGATTATTATAGATTATGGGCAGATGGGCGGGCTGGGCATATTTATTATTAGATTTGAAAATGATTAACTGTAGACTGTACAGTATCTTTCACATCCCATAACTTGTTGTATGATTGCCTGAAGTCAATATCAGACCGCCTTGCCCGCCCATCTGCCCATGCACTCTTTAATTTTGAGATGAGAAATAAAAAGAGCATGGGCAGATGGGCGGGCGGGGCACAAATGTTACTGTACTACGGCAAGAGCTATAACCCATCATCAACGCTTAGGTAACCACCCAATGGGCAGTAAAAAGCAACTCTCCGAAAACAGCATCTACACGCATTTTATTCTTCCTGCACTGATTAAAGCGGGGTGGGATTTACAAAAACAAATTCGTGAAGAGGTCTATTTCACCGATGGACGTATCTATGTCAATGGAAAAAAGACCACAAGAGGCGTAAAGAAATTTGCTGATGTTATTCTCTACTACAAGCCAAACATCCCTGTTGCCATTATTGAAGTCAAAAAAAATACCTTATCTATTGGTGCAGGAATGCAGCAGGTTTTGGACTATGGAGCAATTTTAGATATTCCCTTAATCTTTAGCTCTAACGGTGACGGCTTTATTGAACATGACCGATCAGGTTATTCAACAACAATTGAACGTGAATTACGTCTTGAACAGTTTCCCTCACCACAAGAATTGTGGACAAAATACCAACATTACAAAGGTATCAAAACACCTGAAGCCGCTAAAATCGCTGAGTTTAATTACTTTTTTGACACCTCTGGACGAACCCCTCGCTATTACCAACAAATCGCCATTAATCGCTCAGTAGAAGCCATTGCTAACGGGCAAAACCGCTTATTGCTAGTCATGGCAACAGGTACGGGTAAAACCTACACAGCCTTTCAGATTATGTATCGTCTATGGAAAAGTGGCACTAAAAAAAGGGTGTTATTTTTGGCGGATAGAAACGCTCTGTTAGACCAAGCCAAACGCAACGATTTTAAACACTTCAAAGACAAAATGACGATTATTCGTCATAAAACCATTGATAAGGCCTTTGAAATCTATCTCGCTCTATATCAAGGCTTAACCAATTACGACGAAGACCGAGATGCTTATCGCGAATTTAGCCCGACTTTTTTTGATTTGATTGTCGTTGACGAATGTCATCGGGGTAGTGCGGCAAGTGATAGCGCATGGCGTGAAATTTTAAATTATTTCAGCACAGCAACCCAAATTGGTTTAACCGCTACACCCAAAGAAACCCAAGGAGTATCCAACATAGATTATTTTGGTACGCCAATTTACACCTATTCGCTCAAGCAAGGCATTGAAGATGGTTTCTTAGCACCCTACAAAGTCATTCGTTTTGGTTTAAACATTGATCTTGAAGGTTGGCGACCAGAACAAGGTAAAACAGACCAGCAAGGCCACATCATTGATGACCGTATTTACAACAGCAAAGATTATGATCGGAATTTAGTCATTGATGAGCGCACGCAACTGGTGGCCAAACAAGTCATGGCGTTTTTACGCAAAACCAATGTCTACGACAAAACCATTATTTTTTGTGTTGACATTGAACACGCGACGCGAATGCGGCTAGCCATTGTTAATGAAGCACAGGATTTAGTGCTGGAAAACTACAAATATGTCATGAAAATTACCGGCGATGATGACGAGGGCAAACGTGAGCTGGATAATTTTATCAATCCAGAAGAACGCTATCCGGTCATTACCACCACGTCAAAATTGATGACCACCGGTATTGATGCCAAAACCTGTAAATTAATTGTACTGGATGCCAATATCGGTTCAATGACCGAATTCAAGCAAATTATTGGGCGGGGTACACGGGTTGATGAAGACTATGGAAAATTATTTTTTACCATAATGGACTTTCGTAACGTCACTGACTTGTTTGCTGATAACAGTTTTGATGGTGAACCCGTTATGATAAAAACGGTATCAAACATGGATGAAACTACCGAATTAACTGACGATACTATTTTTGGTGGGACGGATGAAGCTATTATTGATTCGCTGAGTGGTGAAGCCGTTGATTTTGAACCAGCAGAACGATCTAACGACGATGACATTCCCGTCATTATTGATGGGGGCAACATCATTGCTGAACCACCAAATAAAATTTATGTTGCAGGCGTATCCGTTACGTTACTGAGTGAGCGGGTGCAACATTTGGATTCAGACGGCAAACTAATAACTGAAAGCCTAAAGGATTACACCAAGAAAAACTTGCTCAAAGAATTTCGTAGCCTTGATGATTTTCTTACCCGCTGGAACACCGCAGACAAGAAAAAAGCCTTGATTGAAGAACTGGAGCAACACGGCATCCTATTGGAAAACTTGCGCGAAGAAGTCAAAAAAGACCTCGATATTTTTGATCTGATTTGTCATGTTGCCTGGGATAAACCGGCTTTAACACGACGTGAGCGTGCCAAAAATGTACGCAAACGTGATTATTTTGCCCAATACAGCGAACAAGCCCAACAAGTCTTGCAAGCCCTGCTTGATAAATATGCCGATGGTGGTATTGAGAATATTGAAAACTTTGACGTGTTGCGCCTAGACCCCATCAGCACAATAGGTAGACCCGTTGAAATCTTTAGGTTATTTGGTGGCAAAGAACAGTATTTGACCGCATTAAAAGACCTGGAAACAGAAATTTACAGAATGGCAGCCTAATTAATGAAAAATATCGGTAACATTGTTAAAACCCTACAGAACATCATGCGTCAAGATGCCGGTGTATCAGGTGATGCCCAACGCATTGAACAATTGGGT
>JAUYEP010000275.1 GCA_030689765.1 Methylovulum sp. | reverse complement strand
CGGCAGGATTTAAAGAATCTATGCGCATCGTTTTTGATAAGCACCTTAGGCAGTGGAACTATACCGCCGTCCCTGAAAAGACGGCTTTAGTAATTGACTAAGTTATTTTATGCACATTCCTTAGTGAGGTAACGGAGTACAAACCTAGGTTTGTACTCCACCCGCTAAATCTACTGTTATTAACCTAATCTGAAAACGCTGTAACAAAAACAGCTAAAGCTGTTTTACTCCGGCTTAACTGTGGGCAGTGACACCGGAGCGTGGGAACGTGTGGGAATTCGCGGCACTATTTGTAATCAAAAGCAGACAGTCCGCCGCACTTAAACGGACTACCTGCTACAAACCCTCCCAAGGCGTATACAACCCGTCCACATCCACCCCAAACATATCCAGGACCCGCCCGACGGTTTCATTAACCATCGCCGCCAGTGAATCGGATTTGCTGTAAAAAACAGGCATCGGTGGAAATATGATGCCGCCCATTTCCGTCACTGCCGCCATGTTGCGGATATGGATCAAGTTTAACGGCGTTTCGCGCGGCATGACCACTAAACGCCGCCGTTCTTTTAACGCCACATCAGCCGCGCGTGAAATCAAATTGTCGCCAAAGCCATGCGCCACTGCCGCCAAGGTTTTCATCGAACACGGCGCGATAATCATGCCTTCGGTTTTAAAGCCGCCGCTGGCAATGCTGGCGGCAATATCATTAATGCCATGCGCCACATCGGCCAGCGCGTACAGCTCGGCCCGTTTCATAGCCAGCTCATGCGTCAGGTTCACGACACCTGCCGAAGAAATGACCAAATGTGTTTCCCATGCGTCCTGTGTTTGCAATATTTGCAACATCCTTACGCCATAAATAGCGCCTGTCGCGCCGGTCATGGCGATGATTAAACGTTTTTTTTGATTCATCGCTGGACATCAAACCCGCGTTTTTCAGCAAAAATATCGGTGGCAGTAACCAGTGCATCTATCATTTCCTCATGCTGGGCAACGTGTCCGGCATTGGGCAAAACGATATAGTCTGCGTGTGGCAAGGCTTGATGCAATTTCATGCCGGCTTCCATTGGACAAAGCAAATCCTGGCGTCCGTGAATGATCCGTGTTGGGATCGCTTGCAGCATCGGGCAATTATCCAGAATCTGGTTTTCGGCAATAAAATAACGATGTTTGGCATAGTGCAATTCCATGCGCACTTGTTTGACCATTTTTTCGGTAATTTCTACATCAACATTAGCTTGATAGGCACTCCCCAAAGCAACCTGCGCACCCCATGCCATCCATGCTTGGGTAACCTGTTTTTTTGCGGCATCATTTTTGCCCGATAGCACATCATAAAGGCTTTCCAAGACATTATCTTGAGCCTGGCCAGGAAGGCTATCGGCCAGTTGTTGCCATAACTCAGGATAAATGCGCCCCGCCCCGTCTTTGGCAAACCAGTCCAAATCCTGTTGCCGTGCCAGAAACACGGCACGGATGATCAGGCCGCTGACACTGACATAATGTTGCTGCGCGTACAGCAGAGCCAATGCGCCGCCCCACGAGCCGCCAAACACTAGCCATTGGTCAATGCCAATATGCCGCCGTATGCGCTCCATATCGTTGCACAATCCTTGCGTGGTGTTGTTTTCCAATTCACCAAACGGTAGCGATTGCCCGCAGCCGCGCTGGTCAAATAAAATAATACGGTAGCGATCAGGATTGAAAAAACGCCGGTGATCGGGTTTAGTGCCGGAACACGGCCCGCCGTGCAGAAAAATAACCGGAATACCATCGGGATTGCCGCTTTGCTCGACATAAACCGAATGTTGGCTACCGGTCTCCAGGAAAAAAGTTTGGTAGGGTTGAATTTCAGGGTAAAGGATTTTCATGGTGGGTTCGGATTAAACGCGCTAATAAAACATCTTCTACATTGCGGCGGGAATCGATCACCGCTAAAACGTAAACAGTATCGGCTGAAAACCGGTAGATGATACGCCAAGGCGGAATAATCAGTTCTCTGTAATGCGCTACGCCTTGCGCCAATAATTCAGGGACTACCCGTCCGCGTTCAGGGAGCAGCAATAAATCGCCGGCTTTATCTTTGATTTTGGTAAAAGCCTTAACAGCGGCTTGAGGGTTGGTATCATGAATGAATGCGATAATTGCGAACAAATCCTGTTCGGCGGTTTTGCTCCAAAGAACCTGATAGCACTCATTCATTGGTGGCTAATAATTTTTCCAGCTTATTAAAAATTTGCGATTGAGGCGCAACATTGCCATTACGAATATCCTCTTCTGCCTGGGCAACCAGTTTTAATAAACCCAGTGAATTTCGCATATTCTCGTAACTTTCAGTATCTTGCAAAACAGCTTTCGGCTCGCCGTTTTGGGTAATAATGATGGGCCTGTGCGTTTCATTGACCTGGTTTAACACCTCTGCCGAGTGTAATTTTAGATAACTGACGGGCTTAATATCTTCTGAAATTTTCATGGCTTTACCTTATGGCTATATTTGATGCCAAGTATAGCACCTATAAAAAATAAGCCAACGCACGCTGTATCAGTCAATCTTGATAATGGTACCGGCAAGCAATAATCGTCAAGTGGCACTCATTGACCGCATAGACCAAACGATTTGATTCGTCGATGCGTCTGGACCAAAAGCCTGACAAGTTTTCCCGCAACGGTTCCGGTTTGCCCACACCTGCAAACGGTGTCCTTTTCGTATCGGCGATGAGCTTGTTGATACGTTTTAAGGTTTTTTTATCTTGTCCCTGCCAATATAAATAGTCACCCCAGGCCGCATCTGTCCAGGCCAACTGTCTACCCATCCACTATATCCCGCTCGACAATAAGGCCCGCTTGGTATTGTTCAATGGACTTGGCAAGATGGGCGGCGTTGGCAGGGGATTTGAGCAGGTGGACTGTTTCCATCAAACTATTGTAGTAATCCATTGACATGACTACCGCATTTTCAGCGTCACGACGGGTAATGATGGTGCAATCGGCGTCGTTGATCACGTCGTCAAGAACCGACTTTAAGTTATTTCTTGCTTGAGTAAAAGAAAGAATTCGCATGGCATCCCTATGATATGTACCTTGTGTTGTACAAGTCTAATGCAGAGTATAGCTATACTCAACAAGAAACAATTTTGTAGGCACAAAAAAGGGAGGGGTTTTACGCCCTCCCTTTTTTCAGCTTAGGTTTTAAGCAGTTAGCTTAGAAACCGATACCGATGTAACCACCGGCAGTCACGCCACTGACTTCAACGCCATCAACGTTACCAGGTGCATAGTGATAACGGGCGTCAGCACCAATGAAAATATCTTTCCAGATCCTATAATCAGCACCTATACCAAATTGCATGGCTGGGGTTAACACGGTGATTGCATCGGATGGCGGGCTGATAACGGCCAGTTCAAAACCAACTGGAATCAGCCAAGGTCTGAATGCGCTGTTTTTGAATAATTTAACTTTTGGTGAAGCCGTTAACCTTAACATATTAACGGTTGCTTTCTCATTGTTAGCCGGTGGCAAATTAAAACCAGCACCTGGTATTCCATTTACAACGCCTACTTCTTGTGCAGAAAGGCCGTTGTTGGCATTATCGCCAAGTTCTGTGTAATCAAACATCAGTTCAGCCAACACTTCGGTATTGTTCATCATCCCCCAAACATCATCGGTCAGGCCAAAATCAAAGCCTGCGCCGAAATACCAGGCGTCGGCATCGGCTATCGGGCCGGTTGTCAAACCGTCCCGATTTGAGCCAATACCTGGAATATTAGTAGGATCCAGTGTGCCCCCTCTGTCGTTGTTTTGATGGGCATAACCGCCATGGAAGAAAAGCGTGTTATCGTGGCGAGCTTTAGTAGACATTGGAGCGGCTTTAACCGAAGCCATCCACTGATCCAATTCTTGTACCTTTGCAGAATCCGCATCAGACGCAGGGCGATGCGCTTCTGATCTTAATGCTTGTAATTCATATTGCATGGCTTGGAGTTGCGCTTCCAATGCTTCAACTTTGTTGTTTGCAGCTTCAGCCAAACGTTCAGCTGAACTTGTTGTGTAGGTCACGGCACGGTGGCTGTGTTTTTTTGCTTTTGAATGCGCTTGTGCTTGCGGTGCAACCATAGCCGCAGCCATTGTTAATGTTGCTGTAGCGATACCCAAGACTAACTTAGTTTTATTCATCATCGTGTTACCCTCATCAGGTTATTGTTTTAATTTTGCTTTTATACAACAAAGCGTGTTCCACATCAGCGATATTAGCAGTAAAACCAATTCACCACAAGCTTTAATGATATTGTAAAAATTCAATTATTCCTTTTTTATCAATAACTAACATAATTATATTGATAGCGGCTGTAAATTGTATGTATAAAACAACAACCTACTTCAACAATCGCCGTACAGGCGGTGGCTTTGGTCTGCGGGCAATGCTTCCAATCATTTTGCCAACCTTTAGGAATGAGTACGAAATAATTTCTGATGACTGCCAGTCCTCAAAGGACTGGCGGTCATGGCATCCACCGAGGGTACAAAACAACTTGACGAAGTTGTTTTGTACCCATTCCTCAACAATAAACGGATCAACTTCAGATTTATAAAATTACCGTAACTCTTTTTTCCAAAGAAGTGCATCTATGCCCATTGCGTAAGTAACAACAGCAGGCGTCCACAAGTTATAATCACCGGCAAAACAACCTCGAACACAGTTTAATATCAATGACAACAAACCCAGACATTACCATTATTGGTGGTGGCATTATCGGCATGCTGACCGCACGGGAATTTTTTAACGCGGGCGCTAGCGTTATGATTATCGAAAAGAACCAGCTAGGGCAAGAATCATCCTGGGCAGGCGGCGGTATTTTGTTGCCGCTTTATCCGTGGCGACAAGCCGATGCGATTACGCAACTGGCGCTGCAAAGTCTGAAACTGTATCCTGCTTTAGCCAAACAAATTTTTGAAGACACCGGTTTAGACCCTCAGTGGACACCCTGCGGCATACTGGTTACAAAAAATCCGGACATCAACAGTGCGGTGGGCTGGTGTACTGCCAATAACATCGCGTTTACACCTGCGGATACCCGTTTTTTAAACGGCCTCAATACAGAACCGGAGCATCCGCTTTGGTTGCCAGACATTGCCCAGGCGCGTAACCCGCGATTAGTCAAATCGCTAAAACAGGATCTCATTAACAAAGGTATCGCTGTGCGTGAACACTGTGAATTAACCGCCGTTAAACGCGACAACAACAGAATTGCAGCAATCCATACGACATCGGGCCACAACACAGTCAATGAGCTTGTTATTGCCAGCGGCGCCTGGACGGGCGGCCTGTTTCAAAAGCTTTTTGCAAGCCTCATCGGCGAACAACCCCAAATAGCGCCGGTAAAAGGACAAATGCTGTTATTTGATGCAGAACCAGATACTTTACCTTTTATGATATTGGACGGTGACCAGTATCTGATTCCGCGCCGCGACGGTAAAATCCTCGTCGGCAGCACTGTGGAACAGGATGATTTTAACAAAACCACGACATCAACCGCTAAAGACCAACTCAGTGCTTTCGCCTTAAATTTATTGCCTGCGCTGAACAACTTTCCGTTGGTTAAACACTGGGCCGGTTTAAGGCCCGGTACGCAGCATGGCATACCTTATATTGGCAGACACCCGGAAATCAGTAACTTAAGCATTAATGCGGGACATTTCAGAAACGGTCTCGTCATGGGGCCAGCATCGGCGCAGTTACTTGCAGACCTTATGCTGGACCGCAAGGCTTCGGTAGTGACCAAACCTTATCAACTATCTAGCCCTAAGCATTAAGACGTTGCAATGCAACGTCTCTACAGGCCAGTATTCTATAAACCGCCCACACTAACCTCAAGCAAACACATCATGAATCTCTATCCTTTGCTACGCCCGCTGTTATTTTCGTTAGACCCCGAAACCGCCCACGAAGTCACTTTAAAATTGTTGAACATCACGCACCGTTCAGGCTTGGCCTCATGGGTTTATCCTAAAATTGGAGATAAACCGGTCAATGTCATGGGATTGACCTTTAAAAATCCGGTGGGATTGGCGGCGGGTATGGACAAAAATGGCGATTATATCGACGCCCTCGCCGCGATAGGTTTCGGTTTTATCGAAATTGGCACAGTAACGCCGCGCCCTCAGCCCGGTAACCCCAAACCGCGCTTGTTCCGATTGCCGGAACATAACGCGATCATCAACCGCATGGGCTTTAATAATTCAGGCATAGACCATTTACTCCATCAGGTGGCACATACCCGTTACACCGGTGTGCTTGGCATCAATATCGGCAAGAATTTCGATACGCCGATAGCCAACGCCGCCGATGATTATCTGATCGGTTTACGCAAGGCTTATCCACACGCCAGTTACATCACGATTAATATTTCTTCGCCCAATACCCAAAATTTACGCCAATTGCAACAGGGCGACGAGATTAAAAATCTGATTGCCCTATTGAAGGAAGAGCAACTCAAACTGCAACAGGAACACGGCCGGTACGTCCCGTTAGTGATAAAAATAGCCCCCGATTTAAGCGACGATGAAATCAGCCATATCGCTAGGTTGTTACTGGAATACGCCATCGATGGCGTTATCGCAACCAACACCACGGTTGCGCGGGACAGGATCGCAGGCCATAAGCTGGCTAATGAAGCGGGTGGTTTAAGCGGTGCGCCGGTCAAAGCAAAATCGACTTATATTGTGCGTGCTTTGGCGGCTGAGTTAAACGGCAAAATCCCGATTATTGCCGCAGGCGGGATTTTAAGTGCTGAAGATGCACAAGAAAAACTGGCTGCCGGAGCCAGTTTAGTGCAGGTTTATAGCGGATTGATTTATCGGGGGCCGGCGTTGGTGAAGGATATTGTGCAAGGGCTTGATGGTTTGTGATGTTGAGGTGCGACGCTTCAGAGGCCATCAATTGCGATCGCCTTGCGTCGGCTTTTATTCCCCGGCAATCGACATGCGCCCGACCAGTATCGACCCCGTGCGGACATTGCCGCGATAATCGACATCATTGCCGATTGCGATGATCTGTTTGAACATAGCCTTCAAATTACCGGCAATCGTGATTTCTTCGACCGGATATTGGATGACGCCATTTTCCACCCAGAAACCTGCCGCGCCACGCGAATAATCGCCGGTGACCATATTAACACCTTGTCCCATCAATTCGGTGACCAGCAAGCCGGTATCCAGTTGCTTTAACAGCGCCTCAAAATCATGCTGGCCTGGCGTGATGGTCAGATTATGCACGCCGCCGGCATTACCGGTGCTGTGCATGCCCAATTTACGCGCCGAATAGGTGCTTAACACATAGCTGCGTAACACGCCGTCGCTGACAATATCGCGGGTTTTAGTCGCCACGCCTTCGCCGTCATAAGCGGCACTGCCTAACGCGCCTGGTAAATACGGCTGCTCGTAGATATGGATAAATTCGGGAAAGATTTGGCTGTCCAGCGCATCCAGCAAGAACGATGATTTACGGTATAAGTTACCGCCACTGATGGCGCCGATTAACGATCCCAGAAGGCTGCTGGCGATTTCTGCGCTGTACAGCACCGGGCATTGCCGTGTGCTTAAGCTGTGCGCCTCTAAACGCCGCACGGTACGTTCGGCGGCTTTTTTCCCCACCTCAACGGCAGCTTCCAGATGATCGGCATTTCTTGCCACGGTATACCAGTAATCACGCTGCATACTGTCGCCACGCTGCGCCAATACCGAGCAGCTCAAGGAATGGCGCGTTGACGCATAGCCTTGTAAAAAACCCAACGTATTGCCCATCACGCGGATACCTTGATGCGTATTGATGGTCGCGCCTTCGGAATTGCTGATTTCGGCATGATAAGTTCGCGCCGCATCTTCGCATTCAAGCGCCAGCGCAATGGCTTGATCGGCACGAAGCGACCACGGGTGATAGAGGTCAAGATCGGGAAATTGCGTTTGCAATAGCTCTTTTTCAGGTAAGCCTGCGTAGTCATCTTCGCTGGTGTAACGGGCAATGCTACAGGCCGCGCTGACGGTTTCTTTAATGGAGTCCGGCGATAAATCGGTGGTGCTGGCAGAACCTTTACGCTGACCAAAATAAACGGTAATGCCTAAGCCTTGGTCACAATGATGCTCTATAGTTTCGACTTCGCCTAAGCGCACCGATACCGACAAGCCGTTTTCCTGGCTTAAGCCTGCTTCAGCGGCACTCGCACCCTGTTGTCTGGCTTCGTCAAGTAAGGCCTGGACCGTGTTTTTTAGGTGATTGGTTTGTTCCGGCAATCTATCTAATAGGTTTTTTACTTCGGCTATGGCGGTTGACATTGATTTATCCTTGAGATTGTTTTTTTAAGAGTGTAGAGACGTTGCACCGCAACGTCTTTGTCGGTATGCCTCGCGTAATCCGTAGACGTAGCGGTGCAGACGTAGCGGTGCTACGTCTCTACGGTGTGATGGTGGTCATCACTTGCGCTTTGTTGTTGGACTCCTCGCTATCGTCGCTGTCGGTGATCGCCAAACCCACGACATTTAACGCGCCGCGCTGGGCATAATTGACGGTGATGGCTTGGGTCAGGCTGGCGCCAGCCGCCAAACTGGGCACGGTGCAACGGTAACTTTTACCTTTTGACACGCAACCCGACGGCACGGTGACGTAAGTTGTCCCGCGCAGCGGGAAGTCAAAAACCAAGGTGGCGTTGGTGGCTGCGCCCGTGCCGTTGTTGGTCATCGTGGCGGTGTAGGTGATGTTTTGGTTTGATTTAACGCTGTTGGTGGAGGCGGTAATAGTGGTGGTCAAATCAGGCAAAGAACCAAAAATCCACTGTCCTCCGCGCACGAGCAGGACACCCTTGTCGTAGTCCTTGTTGTGGTTGTAGTCGAATCCATAAAAGAAGTCCACGACCCACGCGAGGCCACTGTTGTTAGCATAGGATGAAGACGACCAAAACCGACCGTAAGAGATCTTAGGAAACACGGCGGTGTTAATGGCGGGGTTATAAGCGCCGTATTCCACGATGCTTAACAGTTCATTTTCATTGGGGACACGCCAATCGCTAAAACCTGCAAAGGTACTGGTCAACTGCTGTGCCTTAGCGTAAGTATAGGTTTTTGCTATGCCTGTACAGGCCGAACCCGTCCAGGTTTTCCCGGCGGCACAACGTTGCCACATTAAGCCGGTACGTTTATGCGTGACCGTGCCATCTTGATGGTCGGTGAAATCGCTGGTCGGGGTGGTCTGAGGCAAAGAACCAAAAGTCCACTGTCCTCCGCGCACGAGCCGGACACCGTGGTTTCTGACCCTGTAGCTGAAGTAGCCGTATCCATAATCGAAGTCCACGACCCACGCGTGGTTACTGTTGTCAGCACGGCGCGAAGACGACCAAAACCAACCGTTGCCAGTGTTAGGAAACGCCGTGGTGTTAATGGCAGGGTTAAAGTTCTCCCGCTCTACAATGGTCTGCAATTCGGCGATATTCGGTAGCCGCCAATCGCTAAAACCGGCAAAGCTGGTGGTTAAGCGCCTTGCCTTAGCGTAAGTATAGGTTTTGACTGTGCCTGTACAGGCCGAACCCGTCCAGGTTTGTCCCATGGCGCAGCGCATCCAGGTTAGCCCGGTGGTTTTATGCGTCACCGTGCCATCGTTATTGTCAGTGAAATCGCTGGTCGGCGTGGTGGGCGTGGCAAAGGCGGCGCTGGTAAACAGCAGCAGGAACAGCAAGAGCAGTTTGGTTTTCATGGTTTTATTTCCTTAAATTTGTGGGGGCATCGTCAAGTTTAGCGCAAATATTGAATGTCATTGGCTGTTAAATCAATGACAGCGTTGTTTATCGCTGTAGAGACGTAGCACAGCTACGTCTGCACCGCTACGTCTGCACCGCTACGTCTATGGATTACGC
>JAUYEP010000272.1 GCA_030689765.1 Methylovulum sp. | reverse complement strand
AATCAGCCCATCGGTTTCGCCGCCTATATCAATTCCCTCATAGAGTTGCTGGGCGACCATCATCGTGCGCTTGGTTGTAAATCCCAGTTTACGCGCCGCTTCCTGTTGTAGTGTCGAGGTAATGAACGGCGGTGCCGGATTACGTTTTTGCTGCTTTTTTTCCAGCTTGGCGACGATCAGTTGTCCATCTGCGGCGGCCAACACCGTTTGTTTGGTTTGTTCAGCCAAGGTTTCGTTGTCAATACTGAATTGCGTCAACTTTGCGCCGTCGAAATGCGTCAACTTTGCTTTAAAGGCTTGGTCTTGCGTACTTAATGCCGCGTCAATCGTCCAGTATTCGCGCGTTTTAAAGGCTTCAATTTCCAATTCACGTTCAACGATCATGCGTAATGCAGGGCTTTGAACCCGTCCAGCCGATAAGCCGCGACGAATTTTTTTCCATAATAATGGCGATAAATTAAAGCCCACCAGATAATCCAGCGCCCGCCGCGCCTGTTGGGCATTAATTAAATTGATGGCCAATTGTTCAGGGTTGGCAATGGCTTCGGTGACGGCTTTTTTGGTGATTTCATGAAATATCACACGATGGACTGGTTTGTCTTTCAGCAGTTTTTTATCTTTCAGCAATTCATGCAAATGCCAGGAAATGGCTTCCCCTTCCCGGTCGGGGTCAGTCGCAAGATATAAGGTGTCGGATGTCTTAAGGGCTTTGCTGATGGCCTGGACATGCTTTAGGTTGCGCTCAATAACTTCGTATTTCATTGCAAAGTCATGGTCAGGATCAACAGCCCCTTCTTTGGGAACCAGATCGCGGACGTGCCCATAAGAGGCCAAAACCTGAAAATCCTTTCCCAAGTATTTTTCTATGGTTTTGGCTTTTGCCGGGGATTCTACGATAACAAGGTGTTTACTCATTCAATCAGACCTATTTAGGCGATGCTTAATTAACTTAATCAAAAAGTTCGGCGAGTTAATGTAAATAAGTCGGAATAAGATCGTAAACAATATCTTCCATTCTGGAGAAAGCAAGTTCTTCTCCGGGTTGGCTGAGTAAAACTATCAACACTATCCATTTTAATTTCTCTATCGATATTTCTTCATGCTCCAACGCCATTACCCTATCAATAACAATTTCACGATTGGCAGAATTTAGGATACCGCTATGTTCAAGAAACATAATTAAATTGAGGCACTCAATATCCAATTTTTCCTTTTCCTCGCTACAAAAAATCCGGAAGGCATTCAGTACGGTAGGTTTTATCGCGCGTTGCAGGCTGAGCGATTCCAGCCAGTCGAAGGCTTTATTGACTTCATAGGTTTCGAAACCCGCTTCCTGCAACTCTGTTTTGATGATCTCACTGTCTGGAAGCATTTCAACTTCATCTTCCATATAATTTTCAAATAAGTACATCAGGACATCAAAAATATTTTCTTTCATGATTGTTATTAAAGGCGTTTATATTTATTTGATTCGGGTATAGCAACCACCTGCGGTTGCTTCCAGGTAACCTTGCAACTCTAAAATGAGTAGCGTAGAGGAAATAACTTCAACTGAAAACCCTGTGTTTTCAACCAAATTATCAATGGAAGTTGGGCTGAACATGACAAGATTCAATAATGTTTGTTGCTCCAGGTCAAGCTTTGATTGAGATGTAGGCAGCGAATATTTCTCATCTTGTTGAATATATTGATGTAGTTCTTCAAGAATATCTTTTGTAGTTTCGACAAGCTTTGCACCTTCGCGGATCAGTGCATTACAGCCTCGGGCAAGCGGATTGTGTATCGAGCCGGGAATGGCAAAAACCTCACGGTTTTGTTCCAAAGCCATTCTGGCAGTAATCAGCGAACCGCTTTGTTTGGCGGCTTCAACAACCAGCAATCCCTGGCACAAGCCACTGATAATACGGTTGCGCCTAGGAAAATGATTAGCTTTGGCTGCCGTGCCGGGTGGGAATTCAGAAACCATAGCGCCGGTCTTGACAATTTCAATCGCCAGTTCTTTATGCCTGGCGGGATAGATGCGATCCAGCCCGGTCCCTGCGACAGCAATGGTATAGCCATTGGCATGCAGCGCACCTTCATGGCTAGCGGCATCAATACCCAAGGCCAGGCCGCTGGTGATGGCAAAACCACAGCGGCTCAGTGTCTTCGCAAAGCTAAAAGCAGTTTCTTTGCCTGAAGAGGAAGGGTTGCGGCTGCCGACTATCGCTATTTGCGGCAATGACAAGAGCCCAGGATTACCCCGTACAAACAAGAGCGGTGGCGGATCTGCAATTTCTTTCAGTTGCGCTGGATAATGGGGGTCAAACAGGGTGATGGCGCAGTTATTCTGCTGTTCCAGCCAGCTTAGATCATTGTCGATGGTTGTCCAGTCAGGATTTTTTATCGCTAACACACTTTCTGATTTTAAACCCAGCGCAACAAGCGCCTGTGCCGATTCGGTAAATAACAGGGGCGGTGTATGGGTTTGGAGCAACCTGAGAAACGTCCGGCAACCAACACCTGGCGTACGCAGAAGCGCAAGCCAGTATTTCATATCGTTATCGGTTGGTGGCGTAATAATGCTCAGGGGGTTTGGACTTTATCTAACACATGAATAGCCTGGATGGTTTTCATGACCAACGCATAGCTGACGCGTTCAAAGGGTCTAAAAACCATCACCACACCGGCCAATTCATCGGGCAGCTTAACGGTATCATTATTAAGTTTGCTATAGCGGTCTATGACTATCCGGCCGTTTTGGTAGACATCCAGTTCATGGCCTACCGATAATCCATCTCTAGTGCCTTTGTCAATCACGACGACATTATATAAGCCAATTTGGGAAACGCCATCCAATACGCTGATGATGTTGCCTTTTATATTTTTTTCAGGCGGTCTTGGGAAATAATTTAAGGTTATCTCTTGTTCTTCATTCGGCATGACCCTATCGCCAATGCGGATCTCACTGCTAGATTCCGTAATGTTCAAGATTGCAGGATCACCGACTTTTTGCAACGAGACATCGGCAATATATTTTGCCTCATAACCCAGGATTTCACCGGTTTGGGGATTGGTGTAAACATCCCCCGCCCGATAAACCGCATAGGCTAGACTTTTAGCGGTGGGAATGGAACGTACATAAAGTTTATCACCTGCACCGGCAATAAGATGTTCTCCGGCAAGTTCAACCACATAAGGCGCATTAGCCAATTCATTTGCACCAACCACGCTGGGTGATGTTAAAAATTGTTCAATTCTGTCCATGGGTATTAATTTAATGGCCTCATTGAGATTGGTTTCGCGTATGCACGGCAATAATTTACCCTCTTCAGAAACAGGAAATTTCGTGCGTCCATTTTTGACGTCTTCGTCATGAAGGATGCACGTAGAATTATCAGGGGCTTCAAATTGATTAGCCGTGGAGGGGGCATTCCTGGACAGACTAAGCTGAGGTTTGCCATTGACTATCGAAAAATAAACCGTATCGCCTGGGTAGATCAGGTGAGGATTTTTAATTTGCGTGTTGTAGCTCCACAGCTCTGGCCATTGCCAGGGATGTTTTAAAAACTTGCCGGAAATATCCCATAAGGTATCACCGTTGACAACCGTGTATTGGTCGGGATGGGAAGGGTTTATTTGTATTTCTTCGGCATAAGCACATAAATTGAAGAAACAAAAAAATAGCAACCCTGAAAGTTTACGAAAAGCCATATTGATTCCTGCGGAGTCTTTTTAGTCTGTTTGAATTGAAAGTTTAGATGAATTCATGTGGATTGCAATAAAGAAAACTAACTTATTGATTTTTATTGATTATAATCTTAGTTTTTTGGGTCGGATGTGACATTTATAATTATCGGTTGGAGTGCTTGTTTTTCGCTTCCATTATTGGTTACAAGCTGGGGGCTTCTTTAATAACTGATGTTACGCAGCCCGTAATTTCTGTAACTCTTCATACGCCATTTGATTCGCTTTTATAAACAGCTTAGCCCGAGTGGC
>JAUYEP010000271.1 GCA_030689765.1 Methylovulum sp. | reverse complement strand
TAATGGTTCAATATCGATGAAAAGCACGTTATTTTCATTGATTACCCGTTTATATGATACCCGCGACGGGCGTATAGCGTTGTGTGGTTACGACATCAAGCAGCAAACCCGCAAGGCCCTTGAAAAATTGGGTATTGTTTTTCAGCAAACCACGCTGGACATGGATTTGACGGTGCTGCAAAATTTGAATTATCACGCGGCGCTATACGGCATGGGACGTAAACAGGCCGATAAAAACATCCAGCAAGAGCTGGAGCGCTTATCTATGTTTGATCGCCGTTTTGAGAAAGTGCGCCAGCTCAATGGCGGACATAAACGCCGCGTTGAAATTGCCCGTGCCTTGCTGCACAAGCCGACATTACTGTTGCTCGATGAACCGACCGTGGGTTTGGATGTGCCAAGCAGGTTGGCTATAGTCGAATATGTCCACCATTTGGCTAAACAAGAAAATCTGGCGGTGTTGTGGGCGAGTCATTTGATTGATGAAATATATCCCGACGACCATTTGGTCGTGCTGCATAAAGGCCAGGTCAAGGCTAATGGCACGGTTGACGAGGTGCTGAAAGTTACCGGTACGGCAGCGGTCAAAGACGCTTTTTATTACCTGACTCAAGGGGAAAATGCATGAATTTAATGCATTTCTGGCGAGCTATGATGGGCATTGTCGGACGGGAGTTGTGGCGTTTTGTCACTCAGCGTGAGCGGTTTATTTCAGCGCTGGTCAGGCCTTTGGTTTGGTTGTTTGTATTTGCAGCGGGCTTCAGGGCCGCATTAGGGCTTGCCATCAGTCCGCCTTATGAAACCTACATCCTTTACGAGGTTTATATCACCCCTGGTTTATGCGGCATGATTCAGTTATTCAATGGCATGCAAAGTTCATTATCGATGGTGTATGACCGGGAAATGGGCAGTATGCGGTTATTGATGGTGTGCCCATTGCCGCGCTGGTTTTTATTGCTCAGCAAATTGTTGGCGGGCACAGGCGTGTCTGTCCTGCAAGTGTATGTATTTTTGGCGATAGCTTTGGCCTATGACATACAAGCACCGTGGCAGGGTTATCTATGGGTATTGCCGGCCTTGATATTGTCAGGCTTGATGTTGGGGGCATTGGGGTTATTGCTGTCATCGTTCATAAAGCAACTGGAAAATTTTGCCGGTGTGATGAATTTTGTTATTTTTCCAATGTTTTTTATGTCAACTGCGCTCTATCCTTTATGGAAGCTTAAAGAGTCCAGTGTGCTGTTACATCATCTGGCGCAATACAATCCGTTTTCACAGGCGGTGGAACTCATCCGTTTTGCTTTATATGGGCAATTTAACCAGCAGGCATTTATTTATACCTTGGCTGCTCTTCTCGTCTTTATGGCGATAGCCATCATTGGCTACAACCCGTCGAAAGGCATGATGACCCGAAAAGGCGCGGCTTGAGCATGCTATTAACGCAGCGTTTTGTTACTAACAAGATAATCCAGCGGATCACACATTGAAAAATTCTTTTTTTCTCGTTATTCCAAAGCAACAATCAAACCCTCTGCATCTGAAAGAGTTTGAGCCGAAGGTTTTGGAACAATGGATTACCGAATTGCCTATCGCTAACCCGTTACTGGCGACACGGCTGTTTTACGAATACATTGTTGATTTTAACACGGTAAAAATACCTGCCCAGCTAAGGCTTGATGTGCTGGAATTATTAATGCCCAGTTATCATGTGGTTGAAGATTATCTGCGGTCCAGGCTCATTCGGTCAGGATTTCCAAAAGAGGAAAATGACAAGAAAAAACTGGTGCTGCTAGCCGCCCTTGAAAAAAATGTTACGTTGAGCTATTGGATAATACTTAAAGAGCTAACAGGGCATGACATAGGCTGGTTTCAGGGAAAGAGTGCCGCCATTTCCATCCAGCGCTGCATTAAAGGCCTGAGCAGTATTGTCATCAGTTATTTTATGATGGGAATGCCGATACCCGATTGGATATGGATGGATTTGCATTCACTTTACAAGCTCAGTGTAAAGATAAAAAAAAATTCAACGCAAGTAGCAAGCAATGATGCTGATTGCATCAATAAAACGGGTAGCCCTGAAGAATGCTATCTACAGATAATTTTGCTTAGCCTCGCCAATCCGACTGGTTTAATGCAGAAAGAAATCAAGCTGGTTTATGACTTCATAGAAAGCATACTGTCATTGGTCAGTTTAAAAAATGTGGCGGTTTTTGATCAGCCCGTGCAGTGTGTTATTTTTACTGATGAAGATAAACCGCCGCATTTTCAGTGTGGAGACGATACTGAAAGCGATTCCCCTAAACTATATCTGGATTTTACCAAGTTATATCATGCGTTTGAACAAGGCAATATCCCTGTTAATGAGGCTGAAGCAAGGTTTAGTACAAGGCATGTAGCCAAAAATTCTGCTGAAAAACCTACCATAGAATTACTTGATTATCTTAAACAACGATGGTCAGGGATTAGCCTGCAAAGCACGCCGCTTTTTAACGATAGGCTGGATCGCTATCTTGCAATAGGTTTAACGTCTACGTTTAGATTGCAAAAAGCACTCGTGAAGGCTTCTGAAGACCAACCTGAATTTCTTGTCCAATCGGTATCCAACCGGTTATTATCCTGCGTATTCAAAAAAACGGGCATCTTGTCTATAGGTAGTCTGGTGAGTTTTCGAAGGATAGACATGCCCGAACATAAACGATTTTTGGGGATCGTCGACCTGCTGATAGTCGAAAAAGAGGAAGGGAAAATCAATTTTGGTGTGCAACTACTGACACATCAGTCTATTGCCGTAACGTACCTGCCGATTAACGCCACAACTCACGACCATCCGAAGCATGCTTTGTTTTATAAAATCACAGAACAGGATGGCAGCAGTTATATAATTACCGATACATTCATATTGAATGAAAATGACGTTGTCCGATTGTTTATTAATCAGGAAGATTTTCCTATTATCCTGAAAAACAAGAAAAATATAGGGCTTGGATACTGGCAGTTCGAATGTCTGAAAGTGGCAGAAAAAAGAAAATAGACACAAACAGAAAAAGCTATTATTTTATCCTGCCAATGACTATTGTATGACAGGCAATAGTCACAAAGCGCTTGAAAAGATATTTCATCGTGGTAAGTTGTTAGTCAAGTAGGCATCCGTTGATATGCCCTGCTTTTAACTGAGGGTTGCTTGAAGCCATAAGTGGCTGTTTTTCATTGCTGGTTTGAAAGATATATAATACTTAAAGCAACGATTTAATAAATATAATAAACAAAATTACGCTACCGTGAGGATGAGAAATGAGTAACGAAGAAAACGCAAAAGAAGCTTTGGATTCAGCAAAAAATATAGCTAATAATCTACTTTCTTCAGTATTGAGTTTAAAAGAAAAGAATCCGAAAGTTTTTTTTGGTGCTATTGGAGGAGTGGTTGTGCTGCTGATCTTAATAATGACCAGTGGTGGTGGCTCAAAATCTGTTTCAGGGCCTGTCATTAAAAATCTTGCCATAGGGCAGCGCTATGTATTAAAAAGTGCAAATGCTTATGACAAGGATGCAACTGTCCGTTTAGTGAGTGTTCCCGGCACTATAGCTGCATATGATGATACCGAAGAAGCAGATAGAAATGGTGCTTGCCAGCACATGCCTCAAGGAACAGCGGTAACTGTCCTTGAACTTCAGGAGGCTTATGGTAAGAAAAATACCTATGCTAAAGTTCAAATTGAAGATGGTGAATGCAAAGGCAATACCGGTTGGGCGCTATCAGTCGATGTTCAGTAATAAATTTAGTTGACAAGTTAAAATTATATATTATAATCGTCGGATAAATTGCAGTGCGGGAATAGCTCAGTGGTAGAGCACAACCTTGCCAAGGTTGGGGTCGCGAGTTCGAATCTCGTTTCCCGCTCCAAAAAATTCGAAAAGCCGCGAACATCGCGGCTTTTTTATTTAAAGTTTATGGCTGCGTAGCAAAATGGTTATGCAGTGGCCTGCAAAGCCATCTACGGCGGTTCGATTCCGCCCGCAGCCTCCATTAGTGAATTTAACTAGATGCAACGAAGTACAGAAACCCGCAAGTCATAAGACTTAGCGGGTTTTTTATTGCCCAACGAAATGCAATAACGTCATTTACAGCCATGACTAAACGGGTATAACATTCGGTATAACCCCCCTATACCATAAATGAGTTATACCATGCCGCTATCAGACACCGCTTGCAAGAACGCACATAAACACGCTAAAGCCACAACAGGTAAGGCTTTTACAATGTTTGACGATAAAGGCTTACACCTGCTCATTAAACCGCTTAAAGATAGCTGGGCTGAATGGTGGCGGCTTAAGTATCGGTTCAATGGTAAAGACGGTTTAATGTCATTGGGTACTTATCCTGAAATTAGTTTGCAGCAAGCAAGGGAGGAACGGGACAGAATACGCAAGCTGATAGCGTCGGGTATCAACCCAAGCGAAAACCGAAAAGCCATTAATTTATCGAAAACAGAAAGCGCGTCAAACAGCTTTGAAGTCATTGCCCGTGAATGGGGAAATACCAAGGTTGATACTTGGGCAGAAAAAACTAACCGTTCTAAACGGATGCTTGAACGTAACGTTTTCCCGTGGCTTGGCAACAAACCAATAACTGATATTTTACCTAAAGACATTCTTGCCTGTTTGCGACGGATTGAGGATAGGGGGACTATCGAGACGGCACACAGGACGTTGCAAATATGCGGGCAGGTTTTTCGTTATGCCGTTGCAACATGCCGTGTTGATCGGGACATTACCCCCGATTTACGCGGCGCATTGCCACCCGCCAAAGGCGAACACTTTGCAGCCATTACCGAACCAGGGCAGGTGGCTGAATTATTACGGGCAATCGACGGTTATCAAGGCTCTTTGGTGGCTGTTTGTGCGTTAAAGCTTGCCCCGCTGGTATAATTTGTCCGCCCTGGTGAATTACGTTCAGCAGAGTGGCAAAATATAGACTTTGACGCTAAAGAATGGCGTTACTTTGTATCAAAGACATCGGTTCAACATATTGTCCCGTTATCGGCGCAAGCCATAACCATACTGCGGGAATTGCACCCCCTTACAGGTCATGGGCGTTATATATTCCCGTCTGAACGCACCCCACGCGGTGATCGGTGTATGAGTGAGAATACCCTTAATGCGGCATTAAAACGGCTGGGTTACGGTAAGGACGTGATGACCGCGCACGGCTTCAGGGCGATGGCGCGGACTATTCTTGATGAAGTTTTAGGGGTGCGTGTTGACTTTATCGAGCATCAGCTTGCCCACGCCGTAAAAGACCCCAACGGACGCGCCTATAACCGGACAGCGCATTTACCAGAACGGCACAAGATGATGCAGCAATGGAGTGACTACCTGGACGGCTTGAAGGCTGGCGCAACAGTGATACCGTTTAAGAAAACCGCATAACTGATATAATCAACTAAACCGGATAGCCCGACGGGGCGAACGTGGGAGTCACTACCCCGCTTCCGGTTATTCCTTTCGTAGTGGATGCGCTTAGTGGGGCGTGTGTATTGAAAATTGATTTAGCCGCTTGGCGGTTCCAAGACGACGGGCCAATACGGCTTATTTTGAGACAATTGTCAGATGTGCTGGATGGCGCAATTGCCGAAATAGAGGAATATGCGGCAGAAAACCCTAATGATCCTATTATCGAGTATGAACGTGACGGGATCACATCAACTGACTTGAGCCATAAAATTGAGCCGGTAGTTTTTTTGACTTATCAAGCGAAGACGGATTGACTTTCGAGTGCTACGTTCCACGTCCATGTATGGATGAGATTGAAAAGCGACAAGCATTCCCTTTTGTAAATGGCGGTTATCAAGCCCAGTTTATTTCGCTTAGAAAAAATGGATTGGTTATTCAAGGCAATGGTCGTGGGTTTAGTGTCGAAGATGGTCGCTTTGGGATGTTGAACCAAGATTTTGTCCCTGATAATTTTGACTTAAAAGGAGATGATGCTTTTGTTTTCATCAAGTATTTAGAGGACATGGTGGTTTCTTTTGAATCTAAGCATTGGCTAATAGCCATAAGCAGGAATCCCGCTTTATTGAACGCCATCAAAGACGAAAAGCCGTATTTACTGAACCAACCTTCTATTCAGAAAGCACTTGCCGACGCTTTTTTATCTAATCAGATACCGCGACCTAAATTGAGGACGCGCAAGCCTGATGTCACGAAAGATATTTTTGACCTTTACCATTATGTTTACTTTTACCGTCACCAAGGCATGACGCTTGAAAATGCTTGTATGGAGACCTTGGAAAATCATAGTGAATTAGTCCCCCTGGATTGGCTAAAGAACATCAATGAACCAATAGATGCAATGGAAACTTTGAAGAAAAAAATTGTCCGGCTGGATAATTGCCCGGCAATTTCTGCAAAAAATACTCTTAGGGACAGATTACCGCGCTAAAGTGTCCCTGACAACATTAACGCAACCGCCAATAATGCAACCATTATCAACAGCCACACAAGGGGCAAATAATGGTTATCACCGCAAAACCCGCAACAGACGGTTTATCAAGAAAAAAACCCGCACCAAAAGTATCAGGCAAATCCTATTCACTACCCGAAAAGGGTTTTGTCCGTATCTGGCAAATCGTAGGCAATCCAAAAACTAAGCCGCCCATTCCTGGCATTATCCCCGTCAGCCGTACCACATGGCTAAACGGCTGCAAGTCCGGCAAATATCCACGCCCTATAAAACTGGGTGAGCGTACTACTGCATGGCGGGTGTCTGATATTAAGGCGTTGCTTGAGTCATTGGAGAGTGCGGCATGATCGCCTTCAATCCAGAAAACACCAAGCCAAGCCGTATTAATCGCACCCATACCAC
>JAUYEP010000264.1 GCA_030689765.1 Methylovulum sp. | reverse complement strand
AGCAAGGCTTCCATTCGCTCACGTAGCTTTGGGTGTTGGTTAAGGCGGCTGATAAAAAGCTGATCTTTGTTTGTGTCCATGGGCTAAGTCAAGTTAAATAACGGTATTTTACAGAATCCCCACACTTTTAATCACACCCGGCTCGCATGAGAGACTTGACAACTATGAAAGTATCTAAAATCCAGCGAGCCTGTAAAGCGATTCTTAGCCGTATTTTCTAAAAAACGCGCTGGCTATTTGTCTGATAAGCAAATTTTTAATGCAAAAAGAGCTTAGGATTTGGCTAAAAATAACTTCCCGAAATTAGCGTTCTTTTAAGGATAGCCCAATAATTCCAGCCGGGAAGGAGATCATCAAACAGGATCGTCATGGTTTTGAGGAAATCTGCGGCGCATTTTTGCCCGTCCCATAGACCCCAGTCAAAATACCAACCGTCACGTTCAATCCCGTGGTAGTTTTTGCCTTCTCCATAAATTGCTTGGCAATGGCGACCGAATGAAAAACAACGCCCCGGCAAGCCGGCGCAATATGCGGAAACAACCGGTGTTCGATGGGGTTATGTTTCGGGCAGTACGGCGGATAGTGCGCTATGCGGATGTCCAGCCCCAGCCGGTCGGCCAGCTTTTGTAACGCTTCCTTGAAGACATGCCGGTTGCTGGCGTTGCTGCCGCCACCATCACAGAGCAGCAGCAAACGGCGGGCGTCAGGGCAATGCTTGCTGCCATGCTGCTGCCACCAATGGGCAACACGGTCACAGCAAAATTCGCTGGTGCCGTGGCTGGTATTGAGGTGGACATAGCCCCCGTTTCGCGCCACATCATACAGGCCACGGAATCATTTTGCCTTCACCGGCACTGGGGAAATCATAGTCCAGCGTATCCACCTGGGCCTGCGTATAGGTGTGGCCTCCGCAGGCAAAGTTTCCGACCAGTCCTTTCTTCTTGGTGTCCATGCTGGCGGCCGGGTCGCCTGCACCCAGATACACCGCCTTGAGTTTGGCAATATTTTGAAACTGCGCACTTGTGCCCCAGAGGGTATCCCAGTCAGGATGATTGCCCGGCGAGTTTTTTTACGCGCTTTGCGTTGTCCCAAACCATGCTTCCCCAACAGCTTGCGCACCGTGTGCCGACTCGCAGGCGACCCCATTCCGGCCAGTCACCGGCTGATTTCGCGCCGCGACAAGCTCGTCCATAACACGCCTTCACGCACTTGTACCCCTTGCGGGTATCGGGCCGCCCGCTGTGGATTCTTCAAGCAGTTTGAGAAAGTTGGCTTCCAGCGACTCACTTTGCCCGTTTATGCCTTTCCGTCCACCCCTTTTTTTCGGGCCCGGTTGGGTGCAGGATCCTCCGCCACTTCCAATTCGGACAGTCCACGCCTTACCGTTTTTGGATTAATGCCAAAAGCCCGGACACATACTCGACGCCGCCATGGCCTAGTTTAACCGACTCAATCGCCGCATAACTTCGCTTATCTTTCTCTGACAGCCTCGTAAACAACCGTTGCATTTTTAACTCAATGTCTTTGGGGTAGGCTGTCACTTTGATAACTGTTTTCAGTGTAAATTTTCCAGCAGTTATGACCTAGCAAGCTTCCGGATGCCAACTCGACTTTGGGAGGTTATTGTTGGTCAAATCCTTAGGAAACATTGGGCAGGACGACCAAATGTGAATAGCGTTTACTAGTAAAGTTAAACTCGAAACTTTTCTGTTACACAAGGGCAGAGTCATCCTAGTCTATCAACAAGTTCCACATAAGCCATTGGGGAGTCATCACCAGATCTAAATCCACATTTTATAATGCGCAAGTAACCCCCCGCCCTATTTTTATAACGTGGACCCAATTCATTGAATAATTTAGTTACCACTTCACGATCACGTAGCTTAGAAAATGCCATTCGTCTTTTAGCAACGTTATCCTCTTTAGACAAAGTAATTAATGGTTCAGCAAATACTCTCAATTCTTTAGCTTTTGGCAACGTTGTTTTAATTAATTCATGCTTAAATAACGAATTAGCCATGTTACTAAATAGTGCTTTACGATGACTACTATTAATATTAAATTTTCTTCCGGACTTACGATGTCTCATTATATAATGGCCTGTATTAATTTATTGAGTGATTTTGGTCAACTAGGTTTTCAGGCGGCCAATTTTCTAATCGCATACCCAAAGACAATCCTTTCAAGGCAAGTATATCTTTTATCTCAGTTAAAGACTTCTTCCCAAGATTTGGCGTTTTTAATAATTCAACTTCTGTTCTCTGAATCAAATCACCGATATAAAAGATATTTTCAGCTTTTAAACAATTAGCAGACCGCACTGTCAATTCAAGATCATCAACAGGCCGAAGCAAAACAGGCTCAAAAATATCTTCAACTTCTATTTTTTCTTCTTCAAGCTGATCACTTACTTTTTCAAAATCAACAAAGACAGACAACTGATCATGAAGTATAGTGGCCGCTAGTTTAATAGTTTCTTCTGGATCAACTGTCCCATTAGTTTCAAGTTCGAAGATAAGCTTATCCAAATTCGTACGCTGTTCAACACGAGTACTTTCGACTTGATAAGCTACTTTTACAACAGGGCTATACGATGCATCCAACTGAAGAGCCCCCATAACAGGCTTGTAATCAGAAGCAGACTTACGAATGCTAACAGGCTCATAACCTCTACCGCGCCGAATTCTAATCTTCATATTTAAAACACCTGTTTGGGTTAAATTGGCAATAACCAAGTCAGGATTAATAATCTGCACGTCATGCGGTACACTTATATCTCCAGCAACAACACGACCTGGGCTATTTTTTGTCAAAATTAACTCGACTTCATCTTTCGAATAAAGCACAACGGCTAGTTTTTGTAGATTCAACAATATATCAATTACGTCCTCTTGAACACCCTCTATTGTTGTATACTCATGAAGAACACCCTCAATCTCCACATCAGTTACCGCACATCCCGGAATCGTAGACAAAAGAACACGCCTTAAAGCATTACCCAAAGAATGACCGAAACCGCGCTCCAGAGGTTCGATAACAATTCTGGAATGATTAGGAGTTTTACTTACAACCTCAACTAACCGAGGCTTTAATAAGCCAGAAATAGAATTCTGCATTTATATTCCTAAAATTTCAATTACTTAGAGTATAGCTCTACAACTAACTGTTCATTTATATCACTACCCAAATCCACACGATCCGGTAATGAAGTAAATGTTCCAACCATGTCTTTCGAATTTACATCAACCCAAGAGGGAAATCCGTATTGCTCTATTACAGACAAAGCATCAATTATTCGCTGCTGTTTTTTTGCATTTGACCTTATTTCCAAAACATCACTCGGCATAACCTGATACGAAGGCACATTAATCAGAACGCCGTTAACCTGAACAGACTTATGGCTAACTAATTGACGCGCTTCAGCCCGCGTACTAGCAAAGCCCATTCGGTAAACAACATTATCTAATCTGGATTCAAGAAGGTTTAATAGATTCTCACCTGTCGCACCCTTCTTCAGGTCAGCTGACTTATAGTAATTTCTAAATTGCTTTTCCAAAATACCGTAAATCCTGCGAAGACGCTGCTTTGCCCTTAACTGCATAGCATAGTCAGAGTTTCTAGCTCGCTTAGTCCCATGCTGGCCTGGCCTTTGGTCTAATTTACACTTATTCTCTAGCGACTTACCTCTGCTTTTTAAAAACAGATCAGTCCCTTCTCTTCGACTTAACTTACAAGTAGGTCCAAGATATCTTGCCATGATACTACTCCAAAATCTTTAAACACGACGCTTTTTAGGTGGGCGACATCCATTATGAGGAATAGGCGTCACATCAACAATATTATTAATTTTAAAACCAAGGTTATTCAATGATCGAACAGCAGATTCGCGACCAGGCCCTGGGCCTTTAACCATAACATCCAAGTTTTTCATACCGAATTCTTGCGCAACGATACCCGCTTTTTCAGCAGCCACCTGAGCAGCAAACGGGGTACTTTTTCTGGAACCACGAAAACCAGACCCACCCGATGTTGCCCAAGACAGGGCATTTCCTTTTCTATCAGTAATAGTGATTATCGTATTATTAAACGATGCATGCACATGAACAATGCCGTCCATAACTTCTTTTCTTATACGTTTTCTTGAGCGATTAGGACTAGCCATAACTATGATCTCTATAAAATAACACTTATTTTCTTATCGGTTTGCGCGGACCTTTACGTGTACGAGCATTTGTTCTTGTTCTTTGCCCTCTTAACGGCAAGCCTCGACGATGCCTAATTCCACGATAACACCCAAGATCCATCAGGCGCTTAATATTCATAGATACTTCTCGGCGTAGATCACCCTCTACTGTCATTTTAGAAACAACACCACGCACTGCCTCTAATTGCTCTTCTGTCAGGTCTTTAATTTTCATAGAAGGTAAAATGCTCACTTCCACACATATCTCACTTGCAGTTCGACGACCGATACCATAAATTGCAGTTAAAGCAATCAAAGCATGTTTATGATCTGGTACATTTATCCCGGCTATACGTGCCATTCAATTACTCCCATATTTAATATGTTATAGCTTAATCGATAATTATATCATCTAATAAAATGCATAGCAAGAAAACTACCCTTGCCGCTGCTTATGCCTTCCATCTAAACATATTATCCTGACTACACCATTTCTTTTAACTATTTTGCAGTTTCTACAAATTTTTTTTACAGACGCACGAACTTTCACAGCAACTCCTAAATGGCTTTTACAAAAAAATTATTTTTTAAGATTGGCTTTTTTCATTAAGCCATCATATTTCTTAGACATAACATGGGTTTGCATTTGAGAGATAAAATCCATAACAACTACAACTATAATCAGTAATGAAGTCCCGCCAAAGTAAAATGGAACATTCCAATAAACAATCAGGAATTCTGGCAATAAACACACTAAAGTAATATAAAACGCACCTACTAGAGTTAACCTAGTCATTACTTTATCAATGTACGCACTCGTCTGCAAACCAGGTCGAATTCCAGGTAAAAAGGCACCAGATTTTTTCAAATTTTCTGCTGTTTCTTTTGAGTTAAAAACTAATGCTGTGTAAAAAAAACAAAAGAAAACAATAGCAGCCGCATAAAAAATAACATACACCGGCTGACCAGGCGATAATAACGTTGCAATATCTTGTAGCCAAGCAAACCCTTCAGAATTACCAAACCAGCCTGCAATAGTGGCTGGAAATAGAATAATACTTGAAGCAAAAATTGGTGGTATAACACCCGCCATATTTAGTTTTAAAGGCAAAAAGCTACTTTGTCCAGCATAAAGCTTTCTGCCTTGCTGTCTTTTTGGGTAATTAATCAGAATCTTTCTCTGCCCTCTTTCAACAAAGACGACTAAATAAGTAACAGAAATGGACAAAATAAATAGTAAAATTATAAATGCTCCATTCATTTCACCTGTTCGAGCCAGTTCCAATGTACCACCAACAGCTTTAGGCAACCCAGAAACAATACCAGCAAAAATAATCATCGAGATTCCATTACCAATCCCACGCTCTGTAACCTGCTCCCCCAACCACATCAAAAGGATAGTACCTGTAACCAAAGTTATTGTTGTAACTAATATGAACCCAATACCAGGACTCAAAACAACAGAAAGCCCGCCTGCAGATTGATTTTGCAAAGCAAGTGATATTCCTATTGCTTGAAACGTTGCTAAAACAACAGTGCCGTATCTTGTATATTGGGAAATTTTTCTCCTGCCTGATTCGCCTTCTTTTTTTAGCTGCTCCATTGCAGGAATAACAACCGTCATTAACTGCATAATAATGGATGCAGAAATATAAGGCATTATGCCAAGAGCAAATAGGCTTAGACGCATCAAAGCGCCACCAGAAAACATGTTAAACATATCTAAAATGGAACCGCTCTGCTGTTCAAACATAGCGGCTAACGCTTTGGGATCTATGCCAGGAACTGGGATATGTGCACCAACACGATAAACAACAAAGGCACCCAAAACAAAAAGCAGCCTTGCCTTTAGCTCTGAAAAACCACCTACTTTGCTAGCCATCTGAGCCCTTGAAGTATTCACTTAATCCTCTACTTTGCCGCCAGCAGCTTCAATCATCTCTCTAGCGCCACATGTCACTTTAATACCTTTAACAGTGACCGCTTTATTAAGCTGACCTGATTTGATAACCTTTACTTTTTTAGTAAAGACAGGAACAATATTCTCTTTAATTAAAAGCTTTATATCTATCACATCAGCGACTAATCCATTAAGCTCATTCAAACGCACTTCTACTGAATATTTACTCGATGGTGATGTAAATCCAACTTTTGGCAATCGACGTTGCAAAGGCATCTGACCGCCTTCAAAACCAACTTTGTGAAATCCGCCACTCCGCGCTTTTTGACCCTTATGCCCTCTTCCGCATGTTTTTCCAAGCGTACAGCCTATGCCTCGCCCCACACGTTTAGATTTTTTGCGAGATCCTTCGCTTGCTTGGATTGTATTCAAAAACATTAGACTTCCTCGACTTTAAGCATGTACGATACTTTGTTTATCATACCTCTGTTCTCAGGCGTATTCAGTATTTCAACTGTCTGGTTGATTTTCCGCAAGCCCAACCCCACCAAACAAGCTTGATGGCGTGGTAAGCGTCCAAACTTGCTTTTTATCATTGTTACACTTAATTTAGTACCTGTCATTTTAAGCTACCCAGTAATCTGTTCAACTGATAATCCGCGTTTAGCGGCAACCTGATTAGCGTTGTGCATTCCGGTAAGCCCATTGATTGTTGCTCTGACAACATTAATAGGGTTATTCGTGCCGATACACTTTGCCAGAACATTGTGCACACCAACCACTTCAAACACGGCCCTCATAGCGCCACCAGCAATAATACCCGTACCTTCAGATGCTGGCTGCATATAAACCTTCGCAGCACCTGTTGAATTCATAATAGGGTATTGTAACGTATCTCCTTTTAGAGAAACTTTACGCATATTTTTTCGAGCCTGTTCGAGAGACTTTTGAATAGCAATAGGTACTTCCCGAGCCTTGCTAACACCATAGCCGACACGACCTTCGCCATCACCAACAACAGTTAGTGCAGTAAAACCAAAAACTCTACCGCCTTTTACAACTTTTGCAACACGCCTTACATTAACTAACTTTTCTTGCAATCCGTCAGCACTACCTTGAGCTGGAGCTGTAGCCATCATATTCCCCTAAAATTTCAAACCGGCTTCACGTGCAGCATCAGCTAATGCTTTAACGCGACCATGATATTTAAATCCTGAACGATCGAAAGCAACCTCTGTGACGCCAGCTGCAATAGCTTTTTGGGCAATATATTTCCCTACCTCGGCTGCCGCACTTACATTACCAGTATTCTTTAGTACCGATTTAATATCTGCTTGTGTCGTTGATGCACTTGCCAAGGTTATAGAACCATCACCACTGATGACCTGTGCATAAATATGCTGGGATGTTTTATGGATTGATAAGCGGGTTGTTTTTAATTTTTTAATTTTACAGCGCAGTTTCAACGCACGCTTCATTCGAGATTGTTTCTTATCCATCATGTCACCTTACTTCTTTTTAGCTTCTTTTCTTACAACATGCTCATCGCTATATCTAACACCCTTACCTTTATAAGGCTCAGGTGGACGATACGCTCTGATTTTTGCTGCAACTTGACCAACTTGCTGCTTATCGCTGCCTTTGATAATTATTTCTGTTTGAGTTGGTGTCTCAATCGAAATGCCAGCGGGAACGAAAAAATCTACTGGATGAGAAAAACCCAAAGTTAAACTAAGAACATTATCTTTAGCTTGAGCACGATAACCCACACCAATAAGTGTCATCTTTTTTTCAAACCCTACTGACACACCAACCAGCATGTTATAGATTATTGCCCGAGCAGTACCTGCTTGTGCAGTAGCATTTTTATCATCTCTATTCCACTGCATTTGTATTACATTATCAGCAATATCAACATTCACAGACGAATTAAGATTAAACGATAACTGACCTTTAATTCCTTTCACAGTCATGTTGTTACCGTCTAGTTTTATATCCACGCCAGCGGGGATCGTAACTGGAGCCTTAGCAATTCTTGACATAATACGCCTACATTAACAAACAGTACAAATGACTTCGCCGCCATGCCCTATCGCACGAGCAGCCCTATCGGTCATTACACCGTTTGATGTTGATACGATAGCAATACCTAGCCCACCAAGAACTTTGGGCAATTCGTCTTTAGATTTATAAATCCGTAAACCAGGTCTACTTATTCTTTTAATATTTTCAATGACCGGCACACCTTTATAGTATTTCAATTCGACGGTCATTTCGGAGTGACTGCCTATGGTTTCAATACTAAAATCTGCAATATATCCTTCTTCTTTCAGAACCTTGGCAATAGATGCCTTTAACTTTGACGAAGGTTGTTTAATATTTTTCTTTCCAGCAGATTGACCATTTCTAATACGGGTCAGCATATCTGCAACTGGATCTGTCATACTCATTTTTTGCTCTCCAAACTCTTACCAACTCGCTTTAACAAGACCAGGCACATCCCCTCGCATCGTCGCTTCCCTTAATTTATTTCGACTAAGGCCAAACTTACGATAATACCCATGAGGACGACCAGTTAAATTACAACGATTACGAACCCTTGTGATACTGGAGTCTCTTGGCAATTTTTGCAGTTGCAAATGAGCAGTTTCTTTATCTTCAAACGTGGCATTGGGATCTCTGATAGTCTCCTTCAAAGCCTTACGCTTAACATCATATTTCTTCACCAACTTTTTACGCTTATCTTCGCGTGCAATCATTGATTTTTTGGCCATGTTAAAACCGCCCTCTAGTTCTTAAATGGAAAGTTGAAAAGCTTTAACAACGCCAAACCTTCGTCATCGGTTTGAGCCGTTGTTGTTATAGTAATATCCATGCCACGCAAAGTGTCAATTTTATCATAATCAATTTCTGGAAATATGATCTGCTCTTTGACGCCCATTGAATAATTACCTCGCCCATCAAAACTTTTAGGACTCAACCCTCTAAAATCACGGATTCGAGGAATAGAAATGCTAATCAAACGATCTAAAAACTCGTACATCCTATCGCTACGTAAAGTAACTTTACATCCTATAGGCATATCATCACGAATTTTAAAACCAGCGATAGATTTTCTCGCCAGGGTGACAACTGGTTTCTGTCCAGATATCTTTTCCATGTCAGCAACCGCAGATTGCAAAACTTTTTTATCCGCAACTGCTCCACCCACACCCATGTTCAAGGTTATTTTGGTAATGCGTGGAGCTTGCATAATGGATTTGTAAGCAAATTGCTCGACTAACGCAGGGAGGATTTTTTCTTTATATACAGATTCTAATCTAGCCATGATTCATCTACGCCTTACACATCAACAAGTTCATTTGTTGACTTAAAAAATCTAACTTTCTTTCCGTCTTCTAGAAATTTAATGCCAACACGATCTGCTTTTTTAGTTACAGGGTTATATAATCCTACATTGGAAACATTAATGGGCATATCCTTGGATATAATCCCGCCTGAAACGCCAGTATTCGGATTCGCTTTCTGTGTTTTTTTAACCCGATTAATACCTTCGACAAGCAATTTATCGTTTTTTAACACTTGGACAACCCTACCGCTCTTACCTTTGTCTTTTCCGGTACGAACGATAACATCATCGCCTTTTCTTATTTTTTGCATATTTGACCTACCTTATAATACTTCAGGAGCCAAGGAAATAATCTTCATGAATTTTTCCCCTCTTAACTCACGTGTTACAGGGCCAAAAATACGTGTACCTAGCGGCTGTAAATTATTATTAAGAATGACTGCAGCATTTCCGTCAAACCGGATGACTGAGCCATCAGCCCTACGGACACCTTTACGTGTCCTAACGACCAGCGCATTATAAACTTCGCCTTTTTTTACTCTTCCTCTAGGGATAGCATCCTTAATACTGACTTTGATAATATCACCAATGCCTGCATAACGGCGATGAGACCCCCCTAATACTTTGATACACATGACCTTTTTTGCGCCACTATTGTCGGCGACGTCAAGGTTAGTTTGCATCTGAATCATGATTTGTTCCTAACTAATCTGTATTAAATAAATAACCGTATGCTATTTGTTAGCACTTTCCAAGACTTGAACCAGCCTAAACGTTTTGTTCTTAGACAACGGCCTGCATGATGTAATTGATACAATATCACCTTCCTGGCAAATATTTGCCTCATCATGAGCCATCATTTTAGTTGACCGTTTAATATATTTTCCATATACAGGATGCTTTACGACCCGCTCTACTAAAACTGTAATTGTTTTATCCATTTTATTACTGACAACTCGACCAGAAATTGTCCGCAATTTAGTTGCATTATCAGTCATCTTATGCGCTCGCTATTTCTTTTAAGACAGTTTGGATGCGTGCTATGCTACGCCTTACTTTCTTTACTTGATCTGTCTTGGACAACTGACCTGTGCCTTTCTGCATTTTTAGATTAAATCGCTCACGAGACAAGTCAAGCAGCAGGGTACCTAGCTCATGTTTTGATTTTTGACGTAATTCACTTACTTTCATTACATTATTGTCCGAACAGTAAAAAGTGTTTTCAATGGTAACTTAGCAGCTGCTAATGCAAAAGCTTCACGTGCCAATTCTTCAGAAACGCCTTGTATCTCATACAACATCGTGCCTGGCCTGATTTGAGCAACCCAGTATTCTACACTACCTTTTCCTTTTCCCATACGAACTTCTAATGGTTTTTTAGTAATCGGCTTATCTGGAAAGATTCTTATCCAAATTTTACCGCCACGTTTCACATGACGTGTAATAGTCCTACGTGCTGACTCAATTTGACGCGCCGTCAAGCGACCACGGCTCACAGACTTAAGCCCATATTCACCAAAACTAACTGATGAGCCTCGTACAGCAGTACCGTTATTTCTGCCTTTATGTTGCTTACGGAATTTTGTTCTTTTCGGTTGAAGCATCTCTTTGTTCCTTCAACTATTTCTTAGATTCAGAATTAATAGATGCAATATGTGCATCCATATCAAATACTTCGCCTTTGAATATCCACACCTTGATGCCAATAATTCCATAGGTAGTATTTGCCTCTGCGGTTGCATAATCAATATCAGCCCTCAGGGTATGTAAAGGCACTCGACCTTCTCTATACCACTCGCTTCTGGCAATTTCAGCACCATTCAATCGACCACCAATATTGATTTTTATACCTTCGGCACCTAAGCGCATAGTGTTAGTGACCGCACGCTTCATGGCCCGTCGATACATTATTCTCTTTTCAAGTTGCTGGGCTATACCCTCAGCAACCAATTGTGCATCTAATTCAGGCTTTCTAATTTCTTCAACATTAAGCTGAACAGGAATGCCTATCATTTTTGAAATTTCTTGTCTCAATACATCTATATCTTCACCTTTTTTACCGATGACTATACCGGGACGTGCGGTATGGATAGTGATATGTGCATTATTCGCAGGGCGATTAATTTGTATGCGACTTACAGAGGCATGGGCTAATTTTTTCTTAATATACTCTCTGACTTTCAAATCTTGGTGCAAAAAAACAGAGTAATCTTGTGAGCTTGCATACCATCTTGAATTCCAATCCTTAACGATACCTAGCCGTATACCTATTGGATGTACTTTCTGACCCATTTTATGCCTCTATTCGTATTCTGCGACTTTAATTGTTATATGGCAGGTTCTTTTAAGGATATGATTGGCACGTCCTTTAGCTCTTGCCTTGAATCTTTTCATCGTCGCCCCTTCATTAACATAAACGGTAGACACTCTTAGATCATCAATATCTGAACTTTCATTATGCTCAGCATTCGCTATGGCAGATTCAAGAATCTTCTTGATAATTACAGCCGCTTTTTTTGAACTGAATTTCAATATATTCAGTGCTTTTTCAACAGGCATGCCCCGGATCTGATCGCCGACTAAGCGTGCTTTTTGGGCAGAAAGAGGAGCATTATTTAATTTCGCTGAAATTTCCATCACCCAATCCTATCTTGATTTTTTATCGGCGACATGGCCTTTATATGTACGGGTGGGTGCGAACTCACCTAATTTATGCCCCACCATATTCTCGGAAATGAGAACAGGAATATGCAGCCGACCATTATGAATGGCAATAGTTAAACCCAGCATATCTGGAATAATCATTGATCGTCTCGACCATGTTTTAATCGGTTTCCGATTATTGCTACCTACAGCATCTTCAACTTTTTTAAGAAGATGATGATCAATAAAAGGACCTTTTTTAATTGAACGTGGCATGCGTGTCCTCTCTATTTCTGCTTACGACGTCTGATAATCATATTATCAGTACGCTTGTTTTTTCGTGTTTTGTAACCCTTAGTCGGCATACCCCAGGGAGATACGGGATGCCTACCACCAGAGGTACGACCTTCACCACCGCCATGCGGGTGATCTACCGGATTCATAACCACACCACGAACAGTAGGGCGCACACCTCTCCATCTTGAAGCGCCCGCTTTACCAAGTGAAGATAAATTATGCTCTGAATTTGATACCTCACCTATAACCGCACGACAATCAGCCATTACTTTTCTGATTTCACCGGAACGCATTCTAATCGTTGCATGAGCACCATCTCTTGCAACTAATTGCACAGAAGTACCTGCGCTTCTTGCCACTTGCGCACCCTTGCCTGGCTTCAACTCGACGCAATGGACGGTTGTTCCCATAGGCACGTTTCTCAGCGGCATGCAGTTTCCAGGTTTTACAGGGGCGCTTTCTGAAGAAAGGATTTCCTGCCCTACTTCTAATCCTTTAGGAGCAATGATATATCTACGTTCGCCATCTTTAAATAGAATTAAAGCGATATTCGCTGTCCGGTTAGGGTCATACTCCAACCGCTCGACAACTGCAGGAATATCTGTTTTATTTCTTTTAAAATCAATGATACGGTAGTGTTGCTTATGCCCACCACCGACATGACGTGTTGTTATGCGCCCTTGATTATTACGACCGCCACTTTTGCTGTTTTTGCATAGCAAAGGCGCATAAGGCTTACCTTTATGCAATTCATCACTTTTAATGCGTATTACAAATCGTGATCCTGGCGATGTCGGTTTCGACTTTACAATAGCCATGCTTTCTACCGTTTCCTATTGATCTTTTACTTAACTAAATTAAGCAGCAGAGAAATCTATATCATGGCCCAGCTTAAGTTTTACATAAGCTTTTTTCCAATCAGATCTTTGACCCAATGAACGACCAAATCTTTTTTGCTTTCCTTTAACGTTTAACACTTGAACTGAATCAACTTCAACGTTAAACATTATCTCTACCGCACTTTTGACTTGCTTTTTAGTGGCTTGCTTTTGCACTTTAAAAACAAATTGTCTATTTTTTTCAGCGGCAATAGTGCTTTTTTCAGAAATAATTGGTGCCTGTATTATCCCTGCCAAATGAAATTTGTTTAGATTCATGCTAAACGCTCCTCGATTATTTTCAACGCTGTCGGCGTAACAATAACCTTATCAGCTGAAACCAACAAAACAGGACTTAAATTTATCGCTTCAATAACTCCTAAGTAAGGAATATTTCTCGATGCTAACGCTAGATTTTCATCTATAGAATCCGCGACAATTAATATCCGTTTAGCGTCGATATTTTTCAGCTTGATATTCAAATCTTTTGTTTTAGGCGTAACAGGGATAATGTCTATACTTACAACAAGCCTATCTTGTCTCAACAATTCGGACAAAATCGACTTAATGCCTACCCGATACATTTTCTTATTTAACTTTTGCTCATAAGACCTAGGTCTTGCTGCAAAAGTAACCCCACCCGTCCGCCAAACTGGACTGCGTGTTGTTCCTGACCGTGCACGACCAGTACCCTTTTGTCTCCACGGCTTAGCACCACCACCACTAACATCCGAACGGGTTTTCTGGGCTTTGGTTCCAGCACGAGCCCCAGCCAAATACTTGGTGACTAACTGATGCACTAATGTTTCATTAAAAGACTGTCCGAAAACAGCTTCTGCCACTTCCAGCTGCCCCGCTGAATCGTGTTCATTTAAAGCAGGTATTTGCAAACCCATGACCTAACCTTTATTTCGCATTTTCATTGCGGGAGTAATTATTACATCACCGCCTTTAGCCCCAGGCACACCACCTTTCACTAAAATTAAATTTCTTTCTGTATCAATTGCATGGATAGTCAGATTTTGTACTGTTGTTTTAACAGCACCCATGTGCCCTTCCATTTTTTTTCCCTTGAATACACGCCCTGGTGTTTGACACATACCAATGGAACCTAATACTCTATGTGAGCGTGAGTTACCATGAGTAGCATCTTGCATACTAAAATTATGCCTTTTTATGCCACCAGCAAATCCCTTACCAATACTTTTTCCCTGCACATCAATCACTTGACCTTCAGAGAAAATATTTACTGACAACTCAGAACCGGCAGATAAATCAACGCCCTCACCATTTTCGAGACGAAACTCCCAAAGACCGCGTCCGGCAGTCACATTAGCAGCCGCATAGTGACCAGCCATTGCTTTATTGACTCTTGAAGATTTTCTATCGCCGGCTGTTACTTGAATTGAACGATAACCATCAACTTCAATACCTTTTACCTGAACAACTCTGTTTGAGTCTATCTGTAGAACAGTAACCGGTACCGATGAACCATCTTCACAAAAAACTCTGGTCATACCACATTTACGACCTATAAGACCTATTGACATCTGCCAATCCCTCTATCTTTAATTCAACTTTATCTGAACATCAACGCCCGCAGCAAGATCCAATTTCATCAGTGCATCTACGGTTTTCTCTGTTGGTTCAACGATATCCAACAATCTTTTGTAAGTCCTCAGCTCATATTGATCCCGTGCATCCTTATTGACATGCGGGGAAATCAAAATTGTGAAACGCTCTTTTTTAGTAGGCAAAGGAATGGGGCCTTTTACTTGCGCACCCGTTCTCCTTGCTGTTTCTACTATCTCACCAGCCGATTGATCAATCAATTTATGATCAAATGATTTCAAACGGATTCTGATAGTTTGGTTTGACATATTTATTACTCGATTATTGATGCAACAACGCCGGCACCGACCGTACGGCCACCTTCGCGAATCGCGAAACGCAGGCCATCTTCCATGGCGATCGGTGAGATTAATTTTACAGTAACAGAAATATTGTCGCCCGGCATCACCATTTCCACGCCTTCAGGCAACTTGACCGCGCCGGTCACATCTGTCGTCCTGAAATAGAATTGCGGACGGTAACCGTCAAAGAATGGCGTGTGACGGCCACCTTCTTCTTTTGACAACACGTATATTTCCGCATTGAAGTGGGCATGTGGCTTGATGGTGTTTTTGTGCGCCAGAACTTGTCCGCGCTCAACATCATCCCTTTTCGTACCCCTTAACAACAAGCCTACGTTATCACCGGCCTCACCCTGGTCCAGCAGCTTGCGGAACATTTCAACACCCGTCACTGTGGTGGTCACTGTCGGCCTGATACCGACAATTTCAACTTCTTGACCAACCTTAATGACGCCACGCTCAATACGTCCCGTCACTACCGTACCACGACCGGAAATGGAGAACACATCTTCTATAGGCATCAGGAAGCTGCCGTCAACCGCCCTTTCCGGCAAGGGAATGTAGCTGTCCAGCGCCTCAACCAATTTGACCACTGAGGGCATGCCGATTTCACTTTCATCGCCCTGCAACGCCAGCAAGGCCGAGCCTTTAATGATAGGCGTGTCATCGCCAGGAAATTCGTACATGTCCAATAATTCGCGGAGCTCCATCTCCACTAGTTCAATGAGCTCCTCATCATCGACCATGTCCGCCTTATTCAGGAACACCACTATATAAGGGACACCAACCTGTCTTGATAACAGGATATGCTCCCTGGTTTGCGGCATAGGGCCATCAGCAGCCGAACAAACCAAGATTGCGCCATCCATTTGCGCCGCGCCGGTAATCATGTTTTTTACATAGTCAGCATGACCCGGACAATCAACGTGCGCATAGTGGCGTACCGCAGATTCATATTCCACATGGGAGGTAGCAATGGTGATACCACGCGCACGCTCTTCAGGCGCATTGTCTATCTGGTCGAAAGCCTTGACCGCACCGCCGTGCAACTTGGCCATTACTGTCGTTAAAGCAGCCGTTAGTGTCGTTTTGCCGTGATCAACGTGACCGATGGTGCCTACGTTGACATGTGGCTTGCTACGTGAAAATTTTTCTTTGGCCATGAGTTAATACCTTGTGTTATTCAATTTTATGAAGATTTTTTAATGATAGCATCGGCAATATATCCAGGTGCTTCATTGTATTTTTCAAACTGCATACTGTAAGTAGCTCGCCCCTGGGTTGCAGACCGCAAATCAGTTGCATAACCAAACATTTCCGCCAACGGCACTTCGCAGCTGACTATTTTCCCTGAAGGCTTATCTTCCATACCCTGAATCATACCTCTGCGTCTATTAATGTCACCAACGACATCACCCATGTATTCTTCAGGCGTTACAACCTCAACTTTCATTATTGGCTCCAGCAAAACTGGATCTGCATTCCTTGCCCCTTCTCTGAAACACATGGAACCTGCAATTTTGAAAGCCATTTCGTTCGAATCAACATCATGATACGAACCGTCAAACAAAGACACCTTTACATCCAAAACAGGAAAGCCAGCAAGAACACCGCTTTTCAATTGTTCCTGCACTCCCTTATCCACTGCCGGTATATATTCTTTTGGAACAACACCACCGACAATTTCATTAACGAACTCATAGCCACTACCCGCTTCTTTAGGCTCAATCCGCAACCAGACATGACCATACTGCCCACGACCACCTGACTGCCTTATGAACTTCCCTTCCTGCTCTACTGACTTGCGGACAGTTTCTCTATATGCAACCTGCGGATTACCCACATTAGCATCAACATTGAACTCCCGCCTCATCCTGTCAACAATAATTTCCAGGTGCAACTCGCCCATCCCAGAAATAATTATTTGCCCAGACTCCTCATCAGTATGCACCCTAAAAGATGGATCTTCTTGGGCCAGTTTTGCCAAAGCGACACTCATCTTATCTTGATCCGCTTTTGTCTTAGCTTCTACAGCCACAGAAATAACAGGATCAGGGAAATCCATACGCTCAAGCATAATAACTGACTGCATATCACACAAGGTATCCCCTGTCGTGACATCTTTTAAACCGATTGCCGCCGCTATATCTCCAGCACAAACTTCTTTTACTTCTTCACGGCTATTCGCGTGCATCTGCACTATGCGCCCAATGCGCTCTTTCTTTCTTTTTATGGAGTTGTATACACTGTCGCCAGAATTTAGAACACCCGAATAAACCCTAAAAAAAGTCAAAGTCCCAACAAAAGGATCAGTTGCAATCTTAAATGCCAACGCCGAAAACGGCTCATCATCGCTCGCAGGCCGCAAAGCCTCGGTCAACTCATCATCAAGCACACCCAC
>JAUYEP010000263.1 GCA_030689765.1 Methylovulum sp. | reverse complement strand
ATACCGACAAAGACGTTGCGGTGCAACGTCTCTACACCGCCGCTTTCAACCCGTAACCCGTAAGGGGATTCACGCCGTTAGGCAATCCGCCATTTCGAGACGCACCGATGGCGTTTTGCTAGCGCGAAAACGCCCTACATTTAAACACATCAACAAACCACAAACAGACAGGGGTGGGCAAAACCGCTTATCCACCCTACGCTGCTGCCATCCATTGACGACTGCCTTGATGAAATAAAATGTGCTTTCAAGGAACAAGTAAAAACACTTTTAAACCCAAAATTCCAGCTATTTTGGAAAATCCGCAGGCGTGACCGCGTGAGCTATAATCCATTTAATATTCACAAGAGTTGTGATAAAGTCCATATTGTCATGTAACTAATTAAATATGCTTAATATCTAAGCAGTTGCAGGCCTAATAAAAATAACTACAACGAGGTGTACATTTCATGAAATTATTAAAAAGCGCTGTCGTAGCGACTACATTGGCACTTTCTTTAGGATCTTTTTCGACTACTGCTGTTGCCGTCTGTTTGGGTATGGCATGTATGTATAATAAATTGACTCCAATTGAAGGGATTGAGGCTACTGTAGGTCAAGTTACTGAAGCATTGGAAGCTATTCAGGTAAGAAACAGCGGTGGCGCAGCAGGCAGCGACAAAGATAGTGACGATGTCATTATAAGTAATATCAAAAATGCATTAAAGTTAAGTAAAGAAATCAATGCTAATGATAAACTTGACCGTAATCGTAACCGTGCTAATGATTATTTGAAAAAAGCTCGGGTAGCTGTACAAGATGGTGATTTGATTAAAGCAACAGAACAACTAAAAGAAGCTGAGAAACGTTTTTCAGATCTTAAAGGCATGATCGACTTAACTCAAGCCGATCGGGCATCACAACAGACCCACATGCTAAACCGTATTTTGGACACGCACGATAGCGCAGCTGGTGTCCGATAGCAGCGTAGGTTAGCGATGGAGACTGTGAAAGTATTCAATATAAACCCGTAACCCGTAAGGCGGATTCGCCGTTAGGCAATCCGCCATTTCAAGGCGCACCAATGGCGTTTTGCTAACGCGAAAACACCCTACATTTAAATACATCAACAAACCAGCCAGGGTGTGCAAACGGGTGTGATTAAAAGTGTGGGGATTCTGTAAAATACCGTTATTTAACTTGACTTAGCCCATGGACACAAACAAAGATCAGCTTTTTATCAGCCGCCTTAACCAACACCCAAAGCTACGTGAGCGAATGGAAGCCTTGCT
>JAUYEP010000260.1 GCA_030689765.1 Methylovulum sp. | reverse complement strand
TCACGTTATTTCATACAGATAACTGCTGTTTCAAGCCAGATTTTGTGATAGAAAAACCTAAAAATATAGCAATTATCTGCAAGGAATGTCATATAACACATTGTTTTAAAATCAATTAAAGTTGTGTAGATACTTATGTTGTAAAGGGGGGAGGTAAACGCTTAAGGCTGATGGTGCATCGGGTTGGGCGATGGTAATGTCCGTACCCAGTTGGTTTAAAAATTCTATGGTCCAGTCAGCTTTCATAACGGCGCACTCCCTGAAATTAATACCGTTGCTTGTGAAAACCAGTCTGCCAAAAATCCCGGAATAGCCAAACCCAACCACAACACTAATGCCAAATGAATCATGACCGGCAATAAATTGGCTTTAACAGGCATCTGGCCTTCGGGTTTGTCGCCATAAACCATCGGCTGGATGTGCCTGAACAAACCGGCAAAGGCAATACCGATACCGAGCAATAATAAGGGCGCCAACCACGGATAGCTGTGCATTGTTGCTAGTAGCACCAAAAATTCACTGGTAAACACGCCGAAGGGCGGAAAACCGGCAATCGCCACCGTACCCATTAGCAAACCCCAACCAATGCGCGGCTGGGTTTTAATCAGGCCACGGATCTTGCTTATGTTTTGCGTACCGGCAACCTGGGCGGCATGACCGACCGTGACAAAAATGGCGGATTTGGTCAATGAATGCACGGTCATGTGCAGCAATGCCGCAAAAGTCGCCATTGACCCGCCAATACCAAAGGCAAACGTCATCAAACCCATGTGTTCAATCGACGAGTAACTGAATAGCCGTTTAATATCAGTTTGCCGGTGCAGGAATAACGCCGCCACTAAAAAGGACAGCAAACCAAAACCCATCATCAAATGCCCGGCAATCAGCGTGTGTGTAGCGCCATCGACCAGCATTTTGTTGCGGACGACGGCGTATAAGGCATCATTGAGCAATAGTCCTGATAATACCGCCGACATCGGCGTCGGCCCTTCGGAATGGGCATCGGGCAGCCAGTTGTGCAAAGGCACCAGACCGATTTTAGTGCCGTAACCGATCAACAGAAACACAAAAGCGATTTCGAGAATTTCGGGATTGAGCTTATCGGCATGTTCAAACAAAACAGACCAAAGCAGCGCGTTATCGCCACCATCACCAATCTGCACGGCGGCGTAATACAGCAGAATCGTCCCAAACAAGGCTTGGGCGATACCCACGCCGCAAAGTATGAAATATTTCCACGCCGCCTCAATCGATTCCGGTGTGCGGTACAAACTGACCAGCAATACCGTCGCCAAGGTCGCGCCTTCCATAGCGACCCACATCACGCCGATGTTGTTGGTCGTCAACACCAGATACATCGCCAGCATAAAGCCCTGGTACATCGAATGGTACATTTTCAGACGGGCATCATTCAGCTTGCCCAATTCTTTTTCATGCGCCATATAAGGTGCCGAAAATATCGATGTCGTCAGGCCAACGAAAGCCGTTAAGACAATCAGATAGACATTAAACGAATCAACCAGAAAGGCTTTGTCGGCGGACAATAACGTACCGCCGTTCAATACATTGATCGCCAACCAAAGCGTTGCCAGCAAACTGACGGCATTCAACCAAACATTGACTTTACCGGTATCCGCCTTGTGTCCGGCAAAGGCAAAAAAGGCAATGCCGAACAACGGGATAATTAATAACAAATAGGCGGCAATCATTTATCCACCTCGTGTAAGCGGTTTAATAAATCCACATCGAGCGAGTCAATACTGGTGCGGATATGCAAAAAGAAAATGCCAAACAACACCGCCGCAACCAGGACGTCAAACGCTATACCCAACTCAACGACCATCGGCATACCGTTGGTCGCGACAATGGCGGCAAAAAATAGCCCGTTTTCAATCGACATGAAACCGACGACGTGCGCTATCGCCTGACGATGCGAAATCATTAACAGCATACCCAGCAACACGACCGAAAGGCTGACCGCCAAAGCGTTCAGCATGACTGTTGTCGTGGTATGCACAATAGGGTGCAGGACATAATAGCTGAACACCATCAGGCTCGCGCCGCCCATCATGACCGCCGTCTTATTGGTCAACACCTCAACATCACGGTGCATATTCATTTTTATCACTTCGCGCCTTAACATCCACGGGATGAACATCACTTTCAGCACCAGCGTTAATGCGGCGGAAATATATAAATGCCCGTTATCCATACTGTACGCAACCAAAGCCGTGGTCAGCGTGAGTAAGAAACCCTGCAACGCAAACACAAAAATCATGCGTAACAATCGGCTTTGCCCTAACATTAAAAATGAGGTAAGGCCAATCAGCGCCGCCATTGACAAAATGGCCTGCGTATAAAAATCCATTGTTGATAGTGTCATTAGCGTGATGCTCCTTGAAGGTATAGCCCACTCGCTTCGCTCGTTCCCAAGCTCCAGCTTTTCGCTCGTTCCCAAGCTCCAGCTTGGGAATGCGGTTTTGGAAGCTCTAGCTTCCTGGCTCGCGAAGCTAGAGCTTCTGCTACCGCGTTCCCAAGCTGGAGCTTGGGAACGCGCCGAATCAGCGCCGCCATTGACAAAATGGCCTGCGTATAAAAATCCATTGTTGATAGTGTCATTAGCGTGAAGCCTCCAAAATGATGTGACTCAATAACCCCAACAGCCCTAACAGATAGGCAAAGCTGAGATATTCCTGAACCCTGAACAAGCGCATTTTTGCCAGCAGTGTTTCAGAGATTGCCAGACCTATCGCCAATGCCGCGAGCTTGCCGACAATCACCAGCAAGCCATAGCCCAATGCCGAGGCGGCAAAGCTTTCTGCAATCCCCCACGGCAAAAAGATATTGGCTATCAACACGCCGTACAGCATCAGCTTAATCTGGCTTGCCCATTCAATCAGCGCCAGATGGCGGCCGCTGTATTCCAGAATCATCGCTTCATGGATCATCGTCAATTCCAGATGCGTTGTGGGATTATCAATCGGCACCCGACCGGTTTCGGCAACGGCAACCAATATCAACGCATACAACGCAAACACAAATGACGGCCTCAACACCAGGCCGTCATTGAGGACATACGCAATCGCAACCGATAAATTGGTCGTCGATGCCGCCATTGCCACGGTAAAAACAGCCATCAGCATCGCCGGTTCTGCCAATGATGAAATCCTCATTTCCCTTGAAGAACCCATGCCGCCGAATGCCGTACCAATATCCAGCGCGTAGGGTGGATTCGCGTCAGCAATCCACCACAATAGACTGACATAAACAGCAACCATTGATGTACATTGTGGCGGTTTGCTAAAGCGAAACCGCCCTACAGTATGCAGACAATTACAACATCCCATAATTGTCACTTTTACGACGGCTCATATTGCCGCGCCTCATCTTGCGTACTGCCAGCGGATGGTCTGAATTGGTGTCGTGAAATTCCATGCCGTAAAATACGCATTGCCCGCCCTGCTCCTGATAGTTGTGTTGAAAATCATGAAAAAACTCCATCACGGTATGGTCAATCAGATAGGCATTATTTAATTGGAATACGATGGTCTTGCCGTTTTCGACGACGCCCAAGGCATTTTTTAGAGCCATAAAATTGGAGAAAATTGCCGCGCCGACAATACTCAGAATAATTTTATTGTCCCCATGATGCTCAAGGACAAAGTGAATCTTGAACAGATTGTTTAGCCTGACGCCGCGCAACGAATGGATGGCAAATTTGCTGACAATGCCGATAGCGACACCGACCAACAAATCAGTCGCCAAAACGCCGATAATGGTCACGACAAACATAAAAAACTGCTCCGTGCCAATTTTCATCACTTTGGCAAATTCTTTCGGCGATGCCAGGCGGAAACCGGTATAAACCAGCAATGCAGCCAATGCCGCCAGCGGGATACTGTGGATCAGGCGCGGAAACAAGACCACGAACAACAACATGAAGACACCATGAAACCAGTTGGCCCATGCCGTTTTCGCGCCGTTATTGACGTTGGCGGAACTACGCACAATTTCGGCAATCATCGGCAAACCGCCGATGAACCCTGCCAACAAATTACCAATACCGACTGCCGTCAAATCCTTGTCAAGATTGGAATGGCGTTTATAAACATCCAGTTTATCGACCGCCATCGCACTGAGCAAACTTTCCAGGCTGCCTACCAGCGCGATACTGACCACCGCTTCCCAAAATTCAAGATTAAAAAACTTGGAAAAGTCGGGGAAATAAAAGCCGGACATAAAATTTTCAGAAATCGCCACTAAAAACTTCGGCCCCACAGTGGCTTCGTGATGCGGTAAGAAATGCGCATTGGGCAGAAACAAATACATGTGCTCATGCTCAAGATCAAAATAACGCGCCAATTCAATACCCAGCAACACCACAATCAGCGGCGCGGGTATCATCTTCAACACGGGATTTTTTAGCTTTGACCAGAGGGCCAAGATCAACAAGCCGCTAAAACCGATAATGGCAATGTCGGGATTAAGATTAACCAGGCTGTGCGGGATTTGCGCCATCGTCGAAAACAGGCTGCTGTTTTTTTCCGGCATCACCCCCAGCATAACGTGGATTTGTTTGGTCATGATGATGATGCCGATAGCCGCCAGCATACCGTGTACGACCGAAGCCGGAAAAAACACACTCAGCCGCCCCGCTTTGAAAACCCCCATCAGGATTTGCAAGACACTGGCGATAACGATAGCCGCCAGCGTATAGCGATAACCCGCCATCGCATCGCCTTCCCCCAACGCTTGCACCGCGCCCAGCACGACAACAATCAGACCGGCGGCAGGGCCGTTAATAGTGACGGACGAACCGCTGATCCGCGACACGAGCATACCGCCAATAATCGCGGTGATGATACCCGCCGAGGGAGGAAAGCCTGATGCCATCGCAATACCCAAACATAAGGGCAAGGCAATTAAAAAGACCAGGAAACCGGACAGCAAATCACTGCGCCAATTTTCTTTTAAACCGGCAAAGCCGGTTTTGGGTGAAGTTACATTAACCCCATTCATTGATTCATCCTCGATTGTAAGCGTCATATTGGCGGGTTACAAGCGATTACTGTGCCAAATGAGTGTTTTATAACGATATGATTTATTGGCGGTATTTAACTGTTGCCTGAAAAACAGGCCCGAAGGGATTGGGTAAAACAACCGGTCAGTGGTTGATATGAACCGGTGTTGGCACTTGTGTATATTAAAAATGGCTGCCTGCAAACTCGACAATGAAGCCATATCAAAAGCCATGTACTTTCGCGATGTGACGGTAGAAACAGAAATAGACCGCATGAAAAGCGAATTTTTGTCCGCCGATGTCCAGTGTATGGCTTTACCGATATTATTGCTGGCACGCGGGTTTGATAAAACAACGGCACACGCACCATTAAGACGGCCTTTACTGACAAAACCCACCTCGTTAATATAGATGCCGATCAAATCAAACGCGTGCTAACCAACATTAAGTAGTCATGCAAAAATATTTTAACTTTTGTGGGAGCGG
>JAUYEP010000259.1 GCA_030689765.1 Methylovulum sp. | reverse complement strand
TCCCACCACCAGCGCCCGGCCCTTTCGTGTTCATTAGGAAGCACGGCACGGGTGCAGGGTTCGCAACCTATGCTGATAAAACCTTTCTCGTGTAATTCGTTATGCGGGACTTGATAGGCATGAATATAATCCCAGTCATGTAGGGTGGGCAAACTGCTTTTTCGTTTGCCCATCACATTGAGGAAACTATCGACTATGGGCTTGCCACACATGAGGAATTTTTGAATTATGGTGTCATATTCCACACGACACTGAAAAATGACTGTTCAAAAAATTCCACACGATAATGCGAATACCCTTTTTTTGTTAAATCTAATTCAAAACTCAAAGGCTCTATATGGAGCTTTTTTTTATGATGAAAACTTGTGTGGATGCCCATAGCGCCGGGTCAGGACAGCCTGGAGCGCCCCTGTCATACAGCAGTCATCTGTTGGCAGAAAACGAGGGGAAAGTGTCGTTGTGTAAAAGCAGGCAATGGGGGAACATACAGACGTATCCATTTTCCCCAGACAAAAACAACATGATTGATTAGTCCCAATGGATTCGAATGTTAAACAGAAGGCGGCATGAGGGCTGTTTCTGTTGGATGTGGCCAAATATTCCTAGTGTTAGGAGGATCAATGAACAGCCTTTTTTCGCCCCCATCAGATATTGACTGTCCAGAGGCCCGTGTAGCGAAAATAAGGCCAATCGGTATAGTCGCATTCCCCGGCGCTGATGTTATCGATGTCACCGGCCCCATGGAAGTGTTTGCTTTTGCCAGCTTTGGTTTGCGGCAATCGGGTGTGTGCAATGAGCTTGCTTACCCAATAGAAGTGTTAGCGGAAAAACCGGGGCCGCTAATGACGTCATGCGGCCTGCAGATTATCGCCGATAGGGCGTATGGCGATATATATGATGGCATCGACACCTTGCTGATTGCCGGTTCCGCTGATGTGGACTGTATTTTATGTGACCCTGCGTTACAGGATTGGGTCCGAACCGTCGCGCCACGGGTCAGACGGCTTGCTTCTGTATGCACAGGCGCTTTTTTGCTCGCGGAAAGCGGCCTTCTGGATGGCCTTAGGGCGACCAGCCATTGGCTTTATTGCGACCGGTTGGCGCGTGATTATCCTGCGGTCACTGTCGAACCGGACCGGATTTTTGTGCGTGATGGCTCCATTTCAACTTCGGGCGGAATTACGTCCGGCATTGATCTGGCCTTATCGATGGTGGAAGAGGATTGGGGGGGCGGGCTTGCTTTGCTGGTCGCACGCTATCTGGTCATGTTTCTCAAACGGCCGGGTGGACAGGCCCAGTTCAGCGCCTATCTGACCAGTGAAGCCCAGCGGCCTGAACTTAAAGATTTACAGGCATGGATCATGATTCATCTTACCGAAGATTTGCGTGTGGAAACCCTGGCTGAGCGCATGTGTATGAGTCCCCGGAATTTTGCGAGGTTTTTCGCGGTTGAAACCGGCATGACACCCGCCAAATTTGTTGAATTGGCACGCATTGATGCGGCCCGGCATTATCTGGGAAGCACCCGGCTATCGATTGAAACCGTGGCCGACAAATCCGGTTTTGCTGACCCGGAGCGTATGCGCCGTGCCTTTATTCGCCAGCTGGGTGTTAATCCGCAAAATTATCGTGACCGTTTCGGCCTTTCTGAGCCTTATTCAATCAGGGCGGCCTAGATCAAAAAGAATCAAGAAATTATTTTAATTAGGAGGTTTGTCATGCGTATTTTACTTATTTCATCGGCATTTTCAGGATTGACACAACGTTTTTACACGGAACTTGATGATGCTGGCTTTTTGGTTTCTGTTGAATTGCATCAGGGCGATATGGAGCAATTGCTGGAGGGTGTGTTGTTATTCAAGCCGGATTTGATACTGTGCCCATTTTTAACCCGACATCTTCCTGAAGAAATTTATGAAAATTACACCTGCCTTATCGTCCATCCAGGCATTAAAGGCGACAGGGGGCCGTCTTCCTTGGATTGGGCCATTCAAAATGGCGTGCCGGAATGGGGCGTTTCCTTGTTGGAGGCGGCTGACGAAATGGACGCAGGCGATATTTGGGCGAACAAAACTTTTCCTATGCGCCAGACAACCAAAAGCAGCCTGTTTTACCAGGAAGTGACACAAGCGGCGGTTGATTGCTTATGGGAGGTGTTAAGTTATTTTGATGCGCCAGATTTTAAACCGGACGTGCAGGATTACAGTAAGCCCGATTATAAAGGCAAAACACTACCCTCAATGAAACAAGCGGATCGTGCCATTAACTGGAAAACACATAAAACGGATGACATTTTAAGGCGCATTAATGCCGCCGACGGCCGGCCTGGTGTATTGGATGAAATTTATGGCAAACCTGTTTTTTTGTTTAATGCACATAAGGAAAGCCATTTAACAGGTAAAGCGGGCGAGGTCATCGCAACGGCAAACCATGCCATTTGCCGGGCAACAGTGGATGGTGCCATTTGGATTGGGCATTTACAACCGAAACTGGAGTCCGACGCCAAAGGGATAAAATTGCCCGCCACCTTCGTTCTAAACGATTTGATGCCCAAGGCTGCTGCAACTTCCGTTTTAAAAAACTTATTTTCCAAAGCCATCAAACACATTGAAATCGACTATACCCAACCGGGACGGCAACTGCCTTGCCAGGAAGTTTGGTATGAGCAGGAGGCCGATGCCGCCTATCTCTATTTTCCTTTCCACAATGGCGCCATGGGCACGGGGCCAGGGCAAACGCATAAAAACGTCAGGTTGAAAAAATCACTTTTTCCCTAAATTTATCACTTAAGGCGGCCATAAACAGCTTTCGTTTGATGCTCAATTTGGATGACTCCTTTTTTAGCAGGTTGATGGCGATTTGGCGG
>JAUYEP010000258.1 GCA_030689765.1 Methylovulum sp. | reverse complement strand
GCGTAGAGACGTTGCAATGCAACGTCTACATCACTCTTCCTGTAAGCGCACCGCCAGCACATCACACGAGGTATGGTGCAGGATGCTGTTTGCCGTGGAGCCTAATAACAGCGCCAAATCGTGTCGCCCATGCGAACCGGCGACGATTAAATCAACCTGTTCCTGCACGGCGATCTGAATGATTTCTTGCTTCGGGATTCCCCAAACCAGCCATCGGTTGGCAGGGTCAATGGCCAGTCGGTTACACAACTGTACGAATTTGTCTTTCTCTGCTTCCAGCAACTTTTCATCTGAGTCAATATCAATATCCAGTTTAATCACCGTGCCGTAGTTGGTGTCCGGCATCGGAATATTATCAAGGACATGAATGGCACTGAGTTTAGCTTGATATAAGTGTGCCAAAGCTTTGGCCTTGCGTATGACGGTGCCGCAATGCCCTGAATAATCGGCCGCCAGTAAAATATGTTGGTAATCTTGCATGGTTATCGCCTTGTAATTACATGATTTGGTTTGTATGTAGACGTAGCAGTGCTACGTCTCTACGCTATTTAAACATTATGATTTTAGGGGCCGTTGTGGCTCTGAAGCATTATTGGTCAGGATGAAAAAATGATAAACTGTCCACAGTTTTAGTTTTTGTGCCATTTTCATAGTGTACGGTGTCAGCCCAGAAAATGTTTATCGAAAAGTTACAACACATAATAATAAATGACTTTTGTTGAACGGGATGTCGAATGGATGATAGGGCAGATAATAAAAAACGACAGGCTATTTGCAAGATGCTGTTTTTGCTGGTTAGCCTTTGTGCGGCGGATCATTACGCACTTGCCGGTGATGCGGTCACTGACGAGCATATTCGGCAAATTGTGGCGCCCTTATTAAAAGAAAAAGATCAACAAATTGAAAAGTTAGAAAATCGGATTAAACAATTGGAAAAAGCTGTGCCGCATGCAGCATCCACACCCCCTACTAAAGACGACGCGTTGGTCAACAAGGCACCCGCTCCGATTATCGCTACTAATGCCGTTACCCAGAATCCAAAGCCTGCAACGCCTTTAGAAAAACCGCAGGATAAAAAAGCATCTTCACTTGTCGCCAAACTGGCTGATTTGAGCGATGAAGTTGCCGAGTTAAAAGAAAGCGCCCAGGAAAATGGACTCAAGCTCAATGGCTTTTTTGATGTCAATGCAAAAACCGATAATTCAACTAACCAGACATTTAGCGTAGGTTCGATTGAGCTGGATATTGAGTATGATTATTTCGACAATGTTGCCGCAAGTACGGCGTTGGTATTGTGCGGCAATTCATCTGGCATAGATGCCGCAAACTTTCCATCGGCCCCAGTGTCGGTTTCCTGTGGCAGTAGCGGGCCTGGCGGTATAGGTGCGGGGGCTGCGGGCTTTGCGGTCGCGTTTTTAGATTACCATCGGTTTGATCACAGCATTCCCCCCAGAGGCCGGATTTTTAATAATCAAGGCTTTCATATTCAGGCAGGGCGGTTCGATTTGCCTTTCTCAACCGACTATCAAAATTACGCCAACAAAGACCGCATCACCATCACCGCCCCCATTACCACTGCCAGAATGCAATTTGGTGGCTATAACGGCGACGGTCTACGTTCCTATGGCTCGTGGGGATTATTCAATTACTCCGTGTTCTGGACGGATGCGATGTATGCAAATGACGGCACTTCTTTAGGGGGGCGCTTGGGGGTGACGCTTGGAGAAAACACCTATCGTTTGCATGATAGCAATCCTGAAGGCATTGAGCTGGGCGTATCGCACCTTAGCGATTTTGATTATCACAACAACATCCGAAATTTGGTATATGGTGCAGATGTTAGTTTTGGCTACAGCATTTTGAGATTACAAAGCGAGTTGATGTGGCGACAAGCGCAAACTCATTTTATTGTTGATGACGGCCTTAGCCCTGCCGTTGATTATGGACGCACGAATGAATTGGGTTATCACACCACTTTAATTGCTGACCTTAACAATCTCATCAAACAGCCGGTATCTGCTTTTATCCGCTATGGTCGGTGGCAACCCAGCCTATGGGTCACTACAGATTTTGATGGCGGCCTGGTATCTGTCAGCAATGTCTCGTTGCTATCAGTAGGCTTCAATTATAAGCTTAATGATTACATGAGAATAAAACTTGAATATACTGATTCTTTAGGGACTTCAACGCGGGAACATTACTTTGACAAAAAACTTGGTATTGCCCAAATGGTTGTGGCTTTTTAATAGGGCTATCACTATGCTTAATCAAGCTGTTACAGCGTTTTTCATGTTTAGTGTGCGTCCTAAGACGTTGCAATGCAACGTCTCTACAAAATCTTGGGGATTAGTGTTGCTGTTTTGCACGTTTATCGTACAAGCCGAAACTGATAATCCACACCTTATCAAAAACGATACGCCACATTCACTCTGTAAAAACTGTCATGTTGCTGATCCCCCTTTTAAAATAAATAGCGATGGGCTATTGGTCACCAAAAATAACACCATTAATCCCGACGGTTTCAATCAGGATGGTGTCGCCATGTGCGCCAGCTGTCATGATACCAGTAGCGGCCACAAAACCGGTTTGCACATGGATTTCCCATTACCCGCCGATTTACCTCTGGATGAAAAAAATGACATGATCTGTTTAACGTGTCATTACACGCATGGCAGCTTGGCAAGTGGCAGGCCACAAGCCAGTTGCAGTTTTATGGATAAGTTGCTGGATGCCGGGCGCCTGCACAAAAGCTATTTACTTCGCCGTAATAACGCCGATGGCGAGTTGTGTTTAATCTGTCACAAAGTCCCTGAAGGTTCCAGATAATGTCAAGTATTCCTCCTAAACGTCGCCATGTTTTTATCAAAAAAGCGTTTCAAGGGCGCTTTATCGCCGGCATGTTCCTGTTAATGTTGTTATCAGGATTATGTTCAGCCTTGTTAATCTATTGGCTTGCAGGCAGTGATCTAGCGGCGCAGTCGCAAACCGCGCATGTTAATATTGCCAATGCTTGGAATCGGCTGGGGCTCTCTTTATTGATCGGTAATGTGGTTGCTGTCATCGTTACCGGAGCGCTAACGGTGTTTGTCGTCTTGTATGCCAGCCATAAAATAGCAGGGCCACTTTACCGCTTTGAAAAGCTCTGTGAACAAGTCGGCAATGGCGAATTGGACGTTTTGGCTTCACTACGGGAAAAAGATCAGCTCCATGATTTGGCGCAGGCGTTTACCCTCATGGTTAATAAACTGCGTACCCGACAAAGCCTGCAAAATGAGTCCATCGCTAAAATAAACCAGCAAATCAGGCAATTAAAAAATGATGGCGATATAGCAACCCATCAAGCACAAGTGATTGAACAACTTGAACTGGCTGTCAAGCAATTGCAAAGTTAGCGTAGAGACGTTGCAATGCAACGTCTCTACGCAAATACGCCCGTTGAATGGAGCAATGACAATGCCAAAAATAGAGCGGATTAAAGCCGAAATTTCATTTCATGAAAAAATGTTTTTTGCCGCGTTAGCTGTAATTCTGGCGTTAGTGGGGTGGACAGCAGAACATTATTTGACGATTAGTTTTTGGCTGCTGCTGCTGTGTGCGCTAGGCTTTTTTTGTAGTTTGGCTTTTGCGTTGTGGAGTTATAAACGAATAAAGCGATTATTAGAGGATTTGGAAAATGAATAGCATTTTGTTTGCGGCGATGATGGTTGGTTTTGTGGGTTTTCTGGCGTATCTCGCTTACGACACATGGTTAGATATAAAAAAAAGCCAGTAGCTTAGGTAACACGCAATAAATAACCTCCATTATCCCTTATAGTTCCCACGCTCTAGCGTGGGAATTCATCAGGCAACGCTCCAGCGTTGCGTGACGCTGGAGCGTCACAGGCGGCATTCCCACGCTAGAGCGTGGGAACGATTGGCGTGGGTTATTTATTGCGAGTTACCTTAGAGCCATAGCCTAGTAACGCGGTAGGGCGCAATAGCCGATAGGGCGTATTGCGCCGCATGGTGGTGACAAATCATTCTGTACAAAATACATTCGTCCCCAAGCTCCCGCTTGGGGACGGGCAAACATCTTGAATTTATTGGAGACCACTATGGCGACAATTACTTTTGACACCTTAAAATTCGTTGAAAAATTGGAAAAGGCAGGTGTTAGCCGTGAGCAAGCGTCGGCAATGGCGGAAGCCTTCAGGGATGCGAGTGGCGAGGCGGAGTTAGTTACAAAAAACGATTTAGATAAACTTGAACTTCGGTTAACAGGTGAACTTAATCTTGTGAAGTGGATGCTAGGCGCTATCTTAGCGTTAGCCATCACCAATTTTGTAAAGCAATTTTTGTAGCTGCGTAGGTTTACACAAGCAAACGCAATCAATAACAAACATAAATCAGGCTTCTTTCCCCTATGTTTAAAATTAATTTTGTAAGTTTTAAAACCCGTATCCTGCTAGGATTTTTCAGCCTTATCATTATGATGGCTGTTATTGTTTCTGTGAGCTTGGGTCAGTTTTCAAAAGTCGAACAGAATACGGCTGAATTGAACCGTCAAATTTTGCCTATTGCTTTGGCGGCGGAAAGCATGGTCGTTGACGTGATACAAGTCCAACAGTTTTTAACCGATGTTTCGGCTACCCATGATCCCGAAGGCTACAAGGATGCGGAAGAGGCCGTTGCAGATTTTAAAAAGAGAATGGCACAAATACTCGCGTTTGAGTCTGTTACGGCTATGCAAAAGGGGGAATTGTCCAGGATCGATGTTGCTTTTGATAAGTTTTACGGGCAAGGCAAGCGCATGGCCGCTGCCTATACCAATCAGGGCATTGAAGCCGGAAATGCCATCATGGAAGATTTTGATGCCTCGTCGCTCAATCTGGCTAATGTGATGAAGAAATTTAAAACGGATGCCATCAATAATGAGCTGCAAATGGCTAATGACCTGAGTGAGTCTACGGGACATGCCACTAATCTCATGATGCTGATCTCCGCCCTGCTGGTTGCCCTGAGCTTGGCTATTGCATTCTATTTAACGGATTATCTGTACAAACAATTGGGTATCGACCCGTATTATGCAAAAAGCATAGCCAAAGAAATAGCCAAAGGTCATTTTAAGCGGGAAATTGTATTGGATAAAAGCGATGACAGCAGCTTGTTGTATGCCATTAAAACCATACAAACGTCGATCAATAACTTTGTCGCCGCGCTGGAAGTCATGTCGAAAAAACACGCCGAAGGCTGGATCTGGGAGGAAATAGATGCCTCCCAATACCCCGGCACTTACGGCAAGATGGTACGCGACATCAATACACTGGTCAGGTCGCATATTGATGTAAAAATGCAGGTCATTAAAGTTATTTCGCAATATGCCAAAGGCGATTTCAGTCTCGATATGGATCGCTTGCCCGGCGATAAGGCAAAAATTACCCAGACTGTCGATAACGTTAAAAAAACCCTTTTTGAAATTAGCACTGATATCAAGGCGCTTGCCGAAGCCGGCGCCAAAGGCGATTTTTCCAAGCGTGCCGATACCTCCAAATATGAATTTATGTTCAAAGACATATTGACGGATTTCAATTCACTGGTAGCGACTTGTGACGCCGGCTTTCAAGATATACTGGGCATCACTAACGCGATGGCTAGGGGTGATATGACAAAAGCTATCGTCAAAACCTATCCTGGCACCTTCGGCGAAGTGATCGACGGTATCAACGCGACAGGGGAACATCTCAAGAGTTTGGTGGGTGAAATTAAGGAAGCGACAGAGACTATTAACACGGCAGCTAGGGAAATCGCATCAGGCAATAATGATTTGTCGCATCGCACCGAAGAACAGGCCGCCAGCCTTGAAGAAACTGCCGCCAGCATGGAAGAGCTGACATCGACTGTACAAGCCAATACCGAAAATGCCAAACAAGCCAACGAGCTGGCAAGAAATTCAGCCGAAATAGCGGACAAAGGCGTTGCCGTTGTCAAAAAAGTGGTTACGACGATGGAATCAATCAATGCGTCATCGAAGAAAATCGTCGACATCATATCGGTAATCGATAGCATTGCTTTCCAGACCAACATTTTAGCCCTTAATGCAGCCGTAGAAGCGGCCCGTGCGGGGGAACAGGGGCGGGGATTTGCCGTGGTCGCCAGTGAAGTGCGTAATCTTGCCCAACGCGCCGCTGCCGCTGCAGGCGAAATTAAACACCTGATCGGCGATTCGGTAGAAAAAGTTGATGACGGTAGCAAGCTGGTTGTTCAGGCGGGTCATACGATGGAAGAGATCGTCAACTCCATTCGCAGGGTAACGTCCATCATGAATGAAATAGCCGCAGCTTCGGTCGAACAAACGTCTGGTATCCAACAAGTCAATCAAGCTATCGGTCAGATGGATGATGTTACGCAACAGAATGCTGCCTTGGTGGAACAGGCTGCGGCTGCGGCTGAGTCTCTGGAAGATCAGGCGCAGAGCTTGCTAGTCACTGTAAATCAATTCAAAGTTGATGAAAAAAAACCTATCATCAGTACGCCTAGCGCCCAAACCCACGCCAAGCCCGCACCCATCAAGATCGAAACTTACAAAAGTAAAGGTGCTAATACAACTATCAAGCCAGTGCAATCGGTAGCCGATAGCGATGACTGGGAAGAGTTTTAAAAATACTCCAAAAAACATGACCCTTTCGATTGTTCCCATCGTTGCACACCAGTCCGGTCAAAGTAGAGACGTAGCACCGCTACGTCTGCACCGCCACCTCTACGGATTATGTGTGGCATACCGACAAAGACGTTGCGGTGCAGACGTAGCGGTGCTACGTCTCTACAGTTTCGCCTGTTCCAACGTGCCAGCTTGAATGATATTTTTCCCGAAAGACTTTGTGGAGACCGCAGAGGGGCTGATATTTGCTCTGGTAGAGCCAGATACCGAGCAGGACAAGGTGCTGTGCTTTTTGCGCTATGTTAAGCAAGCTTCCGGCTGGAAAAAGGTTGCTACGGAGTCTGCGAATGATTTTTTGCAGCAGCATTATCCTGAATACCTGCATTATTCGTCGGCATTGGATGCCCGTTTGCATGCGGTCGCAGCAAAAAAAATCGTCAAACATCATCGCCCCAGGCAACGTTTGCAGGCGATTATGCAGGGCAATCCCAAGGATGTTGTGGAACGCGATTTGTTGCAATTGTGCAAATTATTGCAACAACAGGGGCTAGATTTGACGCAGACTGGCGTAACGGGTTCTATTTTGGTCGGGGTGCAAAATCAGGCATCGGATATCGATCTGGTTTGCTACGACCGGGATTTGTTCCATCAATGCCGGGCTGTTACGCGCGAATTGATTAACCATGGGCTGTTACAGGCGTTAAACGGGCAGGACTGGCAGCAATCTTATCAGCGCCGTTCATCGGCGTTAAGCTTTGCCGACTATGTTTGGCATGAGCGGCGAAAATACAATAAAGCGGTCATTAACGGGCGCAAGTTTGATTTGAATTTTATTGATACGTCATCGCGTCCCAAGCCGTTAAATTATCAAAAATGTGGCCGGGTTACCCTGCAATGCCGCGTTATCGATGATAAGCGGGCCTTTGATTATCCGGCTGAGTTTTTTATCGATCACGAGGATATCCGCTCGGCCGTAAGTTTTACGGCGACGTATACAGGGCAGGCAATCAACGGCGAAACAGTCGAAATATCCGGTGTGCTTGAACAAAATGAAGCGGGCATTAAACGTATCGTGATTGGTTCCACCCGTGAAGCGCAGGGTGAATATATCAAGGTTGTGCGTGTTTAGGGATGTGTACAAAATAACTTCGTTTTGTGATTTTTACCATCGGTGGATGCCATGACTGCCAGTCCTCATGTTGCCTAAGTGTGTCGTGCCCGTTCATTAGGAACGCCGGACACTACAACTCTGAAAATACATCCAGTGCTTCAGCAAGCGTAGCCACGGCATGGACCTGTAAACCTTGTATAGCATGTTTAGGCGCATTGGCCTTGGGAATGACGGCTTTTTTAAAGCCATGTTTTGCCGCATCATTAAGCCGCGCATGACCATTAGCAACGGGTCTGATTTCCCCGCTCAAGCCGATTTCACCAAAGAAAAACATATCCTGGGGGATGACCTTGTTTCTTAGGCTGGATACCACGCCAATAACAATCGCCAGATCTGAGCCGGTTTCGGTCACTTTTATGCCACCGACCACATTGGCATAAATCTCATCCTGTGCGGTGACAATGCCGCCATGCCGCGACAGCACCGCCAGCAGCATCGCCAAACGGTTTTGGTCAAAACCCACGGCAAGACGGCGGGGGTTGCCATATTGGCAGTCCGTCACCAACGCTTGTATTTCGACCAATAAAGGCCGCGTACCTTCCCATAACACCGTGACGACACTGCCTGATGATGGGGTTTCGGCGCGGTTTAAAAACATCGCCGACGGATTTTTAACTTCTTTAAGCCCTGTGCTATCCATTGCAAAAAAGCCCAGTTCACCGACGCTGCCAAAGCGGTTTTTATCCGCCCTTAGCACCCGGTAGCGGGCATCATCGGTTGAACCCAGCATGACTTGGGTATCGACGATGTGGCTTAAAGTCATCGGCCCTGCCAGCGAGTGGTCTTTAGTGACATGCCCAACCATGAAAATACTGACCTGATGTTTTTTGGCATATTGCGTCAGATAACTGGCAGATTCGCGCACTTGCGACACCGAACCTGGCGCAGAATCAGCATCCTGGGTGTGCATGACTTGAATGGAATCTATCACAAGAATCTGTGGCTGCGGCTTGATCCCGTCCATGACATCACAAATCCGTTGTACCGAAGTTTCTGCGAGCATCATAATCTGGCTGGTAGGCAGTTTCAGCCGGTGCGCCCGTCCGGCAATTTGTTGCAAAGACTCTTCCCCAGAAACATAAAGCACACTGATATTCCGGTCAGCCATATTCGCAATCGCCTGTAACAACAAGGTACTCTTGCCAGCGCCAGGCGCACCGCCGATTAACACGACACTGCCGGCAACAATACCCCCGCCCAGAACGCGGTCAAGTTCAGAGATGCCGGTCAAGAGCCGCTCGGCTTGCGACAGATTAACGTCAGACAATAACCGTACTTCGGAGAGGCTGTCGGCATAACCTGCCGCGCGGCTGTTATGATCGCTTGCCACTGACCCTAAACGCACTTCTTTAATGGTATTCCATTCGCCGCAATGGGTACATTGCCCGCCCCAGCGCGGATAATCCGCACCGCATTGTCCGCAAACAAAAGCCGTTTTAGTTTTTTTGCCCAGTGCTTTATTCATGTGAGTAACTCGCTATAGCTGCCGCCACATAGTTAAATGTAGTCCCTGTGTTTGGGGGATTGCGTTTTAAGCCGGTTACCGTATGGCCTTGCTTGGCTAAGGCGGTTGCCACACCCGTACCGATAGCGCCGCAGCCGACAATCAAAACATTTGCCATCTTAGATTCCTTGTATTCAGCATAAAATGTCGGGTTACGCTCACGCTAACCCGACCTACAAGCCGGAGTTCAACGGCTTTAGCCGTTGAAAAAATGGCTGAAGCCATTTTACTCCCCCCTATTTATTAATGGTTTGGCTCATGGGTGAGTAGTTACTATTTTACTGTATTTACTTTGAGCAAACAGTGCATTAAACAGACAGCATTACATAGTTCCCACGCTCCGGCGTGCATAGTTCCCACGCTCCGGCGTGGGAATTCATCCGGCAACGCTCCGCGTTACGTGACGCTGGAGCGTCACAGGCGGCATTCCCACGCTGGAGCGTGGGAACGATACATTCCTTGTATTCAGCATAAAATGTCGGGTTACGCTCACGTTAACCCGACCTACAAGCCGGAGTTC
>JAUYEP010000250.1 GCA_030689765.1 Methylovulum sp. | reverse complement strand
AAATCAATAGGTTAAAAATAGGCATCATTAAGTTTATTTTTCATTAACTCATTGATTAATAAAGTTAAAACAAGTCTATTAACAAACTATCAAAAAATGACATCTGAATGGGATTTTACAATTGCAAGAACAGAACGCACTTTGAGCTTTAGTTTTTTTTCAAAAAAGGAGGGGCAAACTGAAGGAAGAAGAAGCATGTCTGAACCCCTTGCTATTGCAAGGGTAATGGTGAAATGGTTGTTTGAATAAAACAACGTAGTCGTCCTTTCTCGAATTCTGAGAAAGGCGTGGATTGAAATACGGATTAATGTATTGTTAGGAGTGCTTTCACTACAAAATGTGTAGTGAAAGCTCATGTTTAAATTGAAAAATAGCCGTCCTTTCTCTCATCTTGAGAAAGGCGTGGATTGAAATAATGAAAAACAGCATCAGTTTTCGATTATGGGGGCGGTATGCGTTATTTACCGACCCTATCACCCGCGTCGGCGGTGAAAAATGTTCCTATCATTTACCCACTTACGAAGCCATCAAAGGCGTTCTTAAATCCATTTATTGGAAGCCCACCCTCATCTGGCACGTTGATAAAGTGCGCGTCATGAAACCTCTACGCACCCAAACCAAAGGCACAAAACCCTTAGTGTGGAACGGCGGCAATAGCTTGGCGATTTACACCTTTTTGCGTGATGTGGAATACCAAGTCGAAGCGCATTTTGAATGGAATGAACACCGCCCAGAACTCGAAGCTGACCGCATAGATGGCAAACATTACAGCATCTTAAAACGCACTTTAGAAAAAGGCGGCAGACAGGATATTTTCTTAGGTACGCGCGATTGCCAAGCCTACGTTGAACCGTGTGAATTTGGTTCAGACGAAGGTGTTTATGATGAAACGCCCGATATACCTTTTGGTTTAATGTTTCACAGTTTTGCTTATCCCGACGAAACAGGCGGCGAAAACTTAGAAAGCCTGTTTTGGCAAGCCACCCTCAAAAAAGGCATTTTAGAATTTCCACGTCCTGAACACTGCGCCACCCGCCGCATAATTCGCCCCATGACCGTTAAACCGTTCGGCATTGGCACTAATTTAAAAGACGTTGCAACAGAAGAGGCGGAATTATGAGCTGGATGGAAAAACTCTACCAAACCTATGAAGCCGCCTTAAAGTTACCTGTTGTAGAAGGTAAATTGCCATTAATGCCTATCAGTCACACCTCACAAAATACGCACATCAATATTGTTACTAACAGTGAAGGCAACTTTATAAAAGCGATTGTCTTGCCTGATAAAACAGTTTGTATGTTACCTGCCACCGAAAAATCGGCTGGGCGCACTGGAAAAATACCACCACCCCATCCACTAGCCGATAAATTGCAATATGTCGCTAAAGACTATCCTAAATACGGAGGAGAAAAACCAAGTTTTTTTGAACAATACTATGTTTTGCTAAAAGACTGGTGCGATTCAGAATACTCTCATCCTAAAGTGCAAGCTGTTTTGCAATACGTCAGTAAAGGCACAGTGATTGAAGACTTGATTAAAGAAAACATCGTTCATGTCGCCGATAATGTACTACTCACCCAATGGAACAGCGACAACGGCGAAGCTCCTGCACTTTTTAAACTGTTACCTAAAGACAAAGGCGTGTTAGATCAAGGTTCGGCTTTAGTGTGTTGGACAGTAGAGCAAGCAGGCGACCCTGCTAAAAAAACGTGGGAAGACAACACCATTCAACAAAGCTGGATTGCTTATTACGCATCAGCAGACAATAACGCCAAAGGTTTATGCTACATCACAGGCGAAATACAAACACTGGCGATGAACCATCCGAAAAAAATACGTCATTCTGGCGATGGCGCAAAACTCATTTCATCCAATGATTGGCAGGGTTTCACCTTTTTAGGTCGCTTTACCGATGAAAAGAAAAACGTAGAAACACTAGGGCTACAGTCGGTTGGCATTGGCACAATCGCCACACAAAAAGCCCACAATGCCCTCAGTTGGTTGATTCAACGACAGGGTTTCAGAAATGGCGACCAAGTTTATGTCGCGTGGGCAGTGTCGGGTGAAGATATTCCTGCACCGTTAGTCGATGCGTACGGAATGATGGATGATGAAGAACCCAAAGAACTCGACCTAGGTGCAAATTTAGCGCAAGACTACGCCATAAAATTGAAAAATTACATGGCAGGGTATGCGGCAAAATTAGCCGAAAATGAACAAATCATCATTATGGGGATTGATTCTGCTACACCTGGCCGCATGGGCATTATTTATTATCAGGAAAAGTTCAACCGTGAATTTTTGGACTGTTTAAAAAAATGGCATCAAGAATTTGCATGGTATCAACGCCATACCCAAGAAATTAAGAATGACACAGGCAAAAAACCGAAAACCAAAGTGATTTATCCGATTAGCTCACCTGTTCCCAAAGACATTGCAGGGGCGGCGTATGGCAATAATGTGTCGGATGATTTAAAGAAAAAAACCATCGAACGCCTGTTACCGTGCATTGTGGACGGCTTAGCTTTTCCATTCGATTTAGTAGAAAGTTGTGTGCGCAAAGCCACCAATCGGGTTGCGTACGCCAACGATGAACAATGGTTATGGGAAAAAAACCTTGGCATTACTTGTGCCTTATACAAAGGCTTTCGCGCTAGACACCCTGATTTAAACCAACGGAGAAATTTTGATATGGCATTAGAAGAAAATTATCATTCACGCGATTACCTTTACGGACGGCTGTTAGCCGTTGCAGAACGTATCGAAGAAATTGCGTTAAGTGTGAGCGGCGAAAATCGCCCCACCAATGCTGCACGCTTAATGCAACGCTTTTCCGACCATCCAGCGCAAACGTGGCTGACGATTTATAAGGCATTAGACCCTTATATGCAGCGTTTGCAGACCTCGCGGACTGCTTTTTTAAATAATCAACGTGAAGAACTGGAAACGATTATGGCGGCGTTTTCCATTGACGACTTTAATAATAATGAGCGGTTATCAGGTGAGTTTTTATTAGGCTATTACTGTCAGCGACAAAAAATGAAACAAGACAGCGCAGAAAACGCCGCAAACTACAAAGCCAAACAAACAAAAAACCTCGACGACACCACATCAACAGGAGAACCAGAATGAGTTCATTAAGCCACAAAATCGACTTCGCTATTATTTTCAGCGTTAACCATGCTAATCCCAACGGCGACCCGCTCAACGGCAATCGCCCTCGCACTGATTATGATGGTTTTGGTGAAGTTACTGATGTTTGTTTAAAGCGTAAAATTCGGGATAGATTACAAACCGAAGGCAAGGCTATTTTTGTCCAATCTGACGAGAAAAAAACTGACGGTATGACCAGCCTACAAAATCGCGCCTATGCTGATGCGCCAATTGGTTTAGGGAAAGAGGCGTTTAACACGAAAAAAACGACTAAGGATGAAGCTGCAAAACGGGCGTGTGAACAGTGGTTTGATGTACGTGCCTTTGGTCAAGTATTCGCGTTTGGTAAAGAAGCTGATGCCGCAGGCGTTTCCATTGCCATTCGCGGCCCTGTGACCATTCAATCTGCATTCAGTAAAGAACCTGTCAGCATCACCAGCACCCAAATTACCAAAAGCGTGAGTGGTGAAGGTGATGGTAGCAAAAAAGGCTCCGACACAATGGGCATGAAACACCGTGTAGACCATGCTATCTATGTGACTTACGGCGCAATCACCCCACAACTCGCCGATAAAACCGGCTTTAGTGATGACGATGCCGAATTGATTAAAGTCGTGTTGCCCAAATTGTTTGAGGGAGATGCGTCTTCCGCACGACCCGAAGGTTCAATGGCGGTTAAAAAAGTCATTTGGTGGCGGCACAACAGCAAATCTGGGCAATATTCCTCCGCCAATGTCCACGGTTCGCTAATCGTTAACCCTGATGGCAATTATCAACTTGGTCAGCTTGACGGCTTAGAGCCAGAAGAAATTGATGGTTTCTGACAATGGGTAGGATGGGCTGACGTAAGGAAGCCCATCATTTGCCGCCAAATTTTGATGGGCTTCGTACCTTTTATGCCCTGCGGGTACAACCCATCCTACGTTAATAGGAACAAACATCATGAAATACAAAGTCATCCTAGAAAATTCCAAAGAAGGCGTGGCTGCTTCCGTGCCAGGCTTGCCCGGCTGCCATTCCCAAGGCGAAACCGAACCAGAAGCATTGCAAAACATTGCCGAAGCGATTCAAGACTACTTGGCGGTGGCTGCAGAGCTGAGCAAAAACAAAACGGTTAAGGAAATCGAAGTCGCGGAAAGTTATTTCGCCTAAACTATCTGGAGTCAATCACCTGCAAATAGACGTAGGTCGGGTTACGCTATCGCTAACCCGACCTACGATTGATATGAACCACAAAAACATAACCGTAACCGTAACCGTAACCGTATGAATATTAATATTTATTCCTTAACTTAATGACAGTAAATCTCCTGCTTGGGAAGCAGTGCACAATTTCCCAATCGTAACGGTACAACCATGCCCGAACCTATCTACCTCTCCAGCCTGCAACACTACCTCTACTGCCCGCGCCAATTCGGCCTTATTGAGCTGGAAGCCATTTGGCAAGAAAACCAATTCACCGCCGAAGGCCAGGTGTTGCACCAGCGCGTCAACCAATCTGACCAACAAAAACGCGGCGACATCCGTACCGTTTGGGCGTTACGACTGGCGCAGGAAGAGCTGGGCATTGAAGGCGTGGCGGATGTGGTGGAATACCATAAACAGCCGGATGGTTCGGAAGCGCCTTTCCCGATTGAATACAAACGTGGCAAACCCAAAACCCACCGTGCCGACGAGGTGCAATTGTGCGCCCAAGCCCTGTGCTTGGAAGCTATGCACCAAACGGCTGTCCCCGAAGGCGCGATGTTTTACGGCGAAGTGCGCCGTCGCCATCCGGTTGTGTTCGATGCCGAGCTACGCGATTTGACGCGGCAAACCATCTTGGCGTGCCGCGCCATTGTCGATACCCAAACCACACCTAAAGCCGTTTACCAAGCTAAAAAATGCCGGGGCTGTTCGTTGATCGGACACTGCCATCCGCAAAATTTCACCCGTTCAGCCGCCGCTTGGCTGGCACAGCAACTCGTCCAGGATTGACTATGCGCCCCTTACGCAACGTGATTTACATCCAAACCCAAAATGCTTGGGTACACAAAGACAACGACAATCTGGTCATGAAAGTCGATAACGAACTCAAGGCGCGGATTCCCATCCACAAACTGCAAGGCTTGGTTTGCTTCGGGCAAGTCACCATCTCGCCGTATTTGATGGCGCATTGTGCCGAACATGGCGTGACCATCACTTATCTGAATATGTTCGGCAAATTTCTCGCCCGTGTCGAAGGCCCGGTCAGCGGCAACGTCTTGTTGCGCCGCACCCAGCATCTGACGGGCAATGATGTCGCCAAAAGCGTCGCCATTGCCCGCCTGATGCTAACTGGCAAACTTTATAACCAACGCTATGTGTTAAGGCGCTATCTGCGTGATTACGGCGACAAAACCGACACTGCCAACGATTTAAAAGACCTGGCAATTGCCGAAAAACGTTTGTCCCGTTGTTTGGGTCAATTAACCGATTGCCACGCCATTGATACCCTGATGGGACGTGAAGGCGAAGCCGCACAAGTCTATTTCGGCGTGTTCCAACAGCTCATCCGTCAACCCGATTTTAGCTTCGATGCCAGACGGCGCAGGCCGCCCACCGATCCGGTCAACGCTCTGCTATCGTTCTGCTATACCTTGCTCACCCACGATTGCCGCGCCGCGCTAGAAACCACCGGACTCGATCCCGCCAGTGGCTTTCTGCACCAACTGCGTAGTGGCAGGCCGTCATTGGCGTTAGACCTTGCCGAAGAATTCCGGCCTATGGTCGACCGTTTTGTTTTATCTCTTATCAACAAACGCCAGTTAGTCATGAAAGATTTTGACATTTCGCCAAATGGTGCGGTGATCTTGAAAGAGGATGCCCGCCGGACGTTGCTTGCCGCGTGGCAAGACCGCAAACAGGACACCCTGCTGCACCGCTGGTTTGACGAAAATGTCCCCGTTGGCTTATTGCCGTGGTTGCAAGCGCAAATCCTTGCCCGATTCCTGCGTGGTGATTGCGACAGTTATGTGCCGTTTTTGTGGAAATGAGGCAATAAACATGATGATTTTAGTGACTTACGATGTCAGCTTTAAGACCGAAACCGGCCCTAAACGCCTGCGTAGGCTGGCGAAACTTTGCCAGGTTTACGGACAACGGGTGCAATATTCCGTGTTTGAAATTGAAGTGGACATGGCGCAATGGACTGAATTGAAAAACGCGCTGATAAAAAGTATGGATGAAGACGAAGACAGCTTGCGGTTTTATTATCTGGGCAATAACTGGGAACGCCGAGTGGAACATATCGGTGCGAAAAAAACGCTGGATTTAAACGGCCTGTTATTAATGTGATGCGAACCAATACCATTCGGCATAAGTATTGCTAAATTAAAAAATGGGGTATGCTGTAAAATTCGGCGTAAAAATGGCAGCAGAAACGGTATTTACCCGCATAACGGCTCCCTTGCAAACGTTGCTTAAAAAAGAGGCTGATCAACTTCATGGCGACAGTCTTCTGTATAAGCTATCGCTGTATTTTTTCACGATGAATCTGGTTTATGGCATCATCAACAAAATCGCCTCCATTAGCCTTTTGGTCACCGACATCAAAACTTCGCCCGATGCCCAGACGCTGGGCTTGGTTGATGCCTCTAAGGCGATGTACTCGGAGGCGTTTGGCCGTTATGACCCAAAACTGTTCCGGGGGATTTTTTTTGCCTTGCTTGGGCAGCTGGATTTTTCGGACATCCCGGAAATTAAATCGCTCGGGCGTTTTATCCTGGTGGATGGCTCCATCTTCCCGGCACTCAGGACAATGGCGTGGGCGGCTTACAAATCAACCGGAAACGCGCTAAAAATGCACCTTGCCTTTGAGCCGGACCGGATGATCCCCGTGCAGTTTATCAGCACCGACGCCAACGGCAATGAAAAAGAGGCGTTGCTGGCTTTGCTTGAAGCCGGAGTCACGTACATTGCTGCTGACCGGGGCTATGTCTCTTTTGAGGTGTTCAGGCTAGTGCCAGCTTGCAGGCCTTTTTCATCATCCGTGTCAAAACCAACCTAAAAGTGTCGGTTTCAAAAAATCTGGACGTGGTTGTTCCGGCACATTGGCCCGCCTTTTTTTCCGGCGTGCCGGACTCGGTCATCTGCTTTTCAAATGACAAGCACCAGACAGCTTACCGCCTCGTCAGCTTTGTGGCCCTTGTGCCCTGCGGGTATATGATGAGGCGTATCGTATTGCCACTAACCGTTTGGATTTGACGACCGGCGAAACCGTCATGCTTTATGCGTACCGTTGGCAGATCGAATTATTTTTCCGCTTCATCAAGCGGACGTTCAATGCGTTGCATCTGTGGCCTCATAGTGGACGCGGCGTGGAAATCCAGTTTTACCTTTATTTTATCGTTTACTTGCTGCTGATCCATTTCAAACAAGGCCTGAAGCAAGGGCAAAAGGCCATTGAGCCTGCCAATAAAGCCGCACGCCAATGCCAGGAAAAACACCCGTCGCGGACTCCTGGGCGTGGAATCGTGACGCTTTTGGGTGAAAAGCGCTCACAACTTTGGTTGTGAGCATCCACTGGATAAGAGGTATTCAAAATCTTTTGCTTAAGCCTTTAACCCCTGATGTTGCGGCGGTTATTAATGCCACTCAGTAATCATACCGAACGGTATTGGATGCGAACCCCAAGCGGGCATAAAAACGCTTAAGTTTTCGCAGTATTGATAATGCACTGATCTTTAATGATTTTGTTTTTGTGATTCACAAGTTTATAATGAAAACTGCATTTGTTTTGATTGGTTCGCATTTAAGGGGGGAGTTTTCCTTTGATATTCAAACAATTGGACAAATGCTGTCGCGCCCCGCGTGGGCGCGTGGATTGAAACGTCCAGACGGTTCAACTGCCCTAAGCCTTGCGGGTCGCGCCCCGCGTGGGCGCGTGGATTGAAACTCGATAAAGCCAAGGTTTAGAAATGGCCTCTTGGTCGCGCCCCGCGTGGGCGCGTGGATTGAAACATTCAGCCGCATTAATAACTCATTAAAGACTCGTCGCGCCCCGCGTGGGCGCGTGGATTGAAACGTCTTGAAATGGGTGATGATTCCACGTCTGCCAGTCGCGCCCCGCGTGGGCGCGTGGATTGAAACGCTTAATTGACGTGTATTAGTTTGATAATTAGGTCGCGCCCCGCGTGGGCGCGTGGATTGAAACGATTCTGTTAAACCCACGTACCCACTGGTTGCCGTCGCGCCGCGCGTGGGCGCGTGGATTGAAACTGCCATGCAAGGTGAAATCGCCGCTCAACATCGTCGCGCCCCGCGTGGGCGCGTGGATTGAAACTCGTCGATTGATTTTGTCAGATTGCCGAACGCCCGTCGCGCCCCGCGTGGGCGCGTGGATTGAAACTTTTATAATTGAGGTGTAATCAATGGATTTAAGGTCGCGCCCCGCGTGGGCGCGTGGATTGAAACTAACAGTGCTGACAGGTTGCCGATGGATTCTGGTCGCGCCCCGCGTGGGCGCGTGGATTGAAACCTAGCATCCCTTCGCCCAGCCGCTGGTAATCGCGTCGCGCCCCGCGTGGGCGCGTGGATTGAAACCATTATCCCATTGCGCCTGGGTAAGCCCTGATG
>JAUYEP010000247.1 GCA_030689765.1 Methylovulum sp. | reverse complement strand
TTGGAAAGGGGTTGTCGCTGGGAAAAGTTAAGGCTATCAATGAAAAAGATAATTACTCACCCATGAGCCAAGCCATTAATAAATAGGGGGAGTAAAATGGCTTTAGCCATTTTTTTCAACGGCTAAAGCCGTTGGGCTCCGGCACACAGCCTGATAGGCGGTGAGTAGTTACCAAGTAAAGCCATAAAATAAAACCCAGCCAACACAAACACTGTGTGCATCCCCTTCCACCTGGAGAAAAACAATGACCGCGCCAGACACATCAAAGCATGACCCCAACATCCAGCACTTAACGCGCAACACCATCGCATTGATATTGGCGGGTGGCCGTGGCTCCCGGTTGATGAACATGACCGAATGGCGTGCCAAACCGGCGGTGCCGTTTGGCGGCAAATTCCGCATCATCGACTTCCCGCTGTCCAACTGCATGAACTCAGGCATCCGCAAAATAGGCATCCTGACCCAATACAAGGCCGACTCGCTGATCCGCCACATCCAGCAGGGCTGGGGCTATTTGCGCGGTGAATTCGGCGAATACGTCGACCTGATGCCGGCCCAGCAACGCCACGACGAAGACTCCTGGTACAAAGGCACCGCCGACGCCGTGTTCCAGAACATCGACATCCTGCGCACCCGCAGCCCCGAACACATCCTGGTGCTGGCGGGCGACCACATCTACAAGATGGACTACGGCGCGATGCTGGCCGACCATGTCGAAAAACAGGCTGACCTGACCATCGGCTGCCTTGAAGTGTCATTGAAAGAAGCCACCGCCTTTGGCGTGATGGACATCGACGGGAACCGGCGGGTCAAGGCCTTCGTCGAAAAACCGGCGCACCCCCCGGTGATGCCCGGGCGCACCGACACCGCGCTGGCGTCGATGGGCATCTACATCTTCAACGCCAGCTTCCTGTTCGAACAGCTGCTGAAAGACGCCGACACCAAAGGCTCGTCCCACGACTTTGGCAAGGACATCATCCCGTCAGTCATCGACAAATACATCGTCAACGCCTACCCGTTCCTCGACCTGCAAAGCGGCCAGCAAAGCTACTGGCGGGACGTGGGCACCATCGACGCGTACTGGGCGGCGAACATGGAGCTGATCGGGGTCAACCCGGTCATGAACATCTACGACAAGACCTGGCCGATCTGGACGTACCAGACGCAGACGCCGCCCGCCAAATTCGTCTTTGACGACGACGACCGCCGTGGTCAAGCCTTGGACTCGATGATCTCCGGCGGCTGCATTGTCTCGGGCTCGACCGTGCGGCATTCGCTGCTGTTCACCAATGTGCGGGTCAACTCCTACAGCACCGTGCAGGACAGCATCGTGCTGCCGGACGTCACCATCGCGCGGCATTGCCGGATCAGCAAGGCGATCATCGAACGCGCCTGTGAAATACCCGAAGGCACGGTGATCGGGGAAAACCGCGCCGATGATGAAAGGCGCTTCCACGTCAGCCAGGGCGGCGTGGTGCTGGTGACGCCGGAAATGTTGGGGCAGCGGTTGCATTATGTCAGATAAGCAATAGCCGGTGAGATGTACCCGAAGGGCATAAATACCCGAAGGGCATAAAGGCAATGCTTTTACGCCCTTCGGCTGGTGCTAGGGACGCAATAGTTGCGTTTCTATTGAATATAGCCTTGAGGATTTTTAGTCTGCCAGTTCCAGGTATCAGCGACCATGTCATCCAGATTTTTTTCTGCCTTCCAACCCAGCTCCTTTAACGCTAACGCTGGATTGGCAAAACATTCCGCCAAATCACCCGTTCTGCGTGGGGCGATTTTATAATTGATGCGTTGGCCGGTGACTGTTTCGAAGGCATTAATCATTTCCAGTACGCTATAACCTTGACCCGTACCCAGATTATAGGCTTTGCAGCCGCCGGATTTAAAGGCTTCGCCTTCAAGTGCATTGATAGCCTTGATATGGCCCTTAACCAAATCCACAACGTGAATATAATCACGGATGCCGGTTCCATCAGGCGTAGGGTAATCATTGCCAAAAACGGACAGTTGCGCCAGTTTACCGATGGCAACTTGCGATATATAAGGTAATAAATTATTGGGGATACCGTCTGGATCTTCGCCGATCTGACCGCTTTCATGAGCACCTATTGGATTAAAATAACGCAATAGCGCGATTTTCCACGGTGATTTATGCTGATTGATAGTATCGGCGGCTGACAAATCCCGCAAAACAGCCTCAATCATTACTTTAGATCTGCCATAAGGATTAATTGCACCTAGCGGCAAATCTTCAGAATATTGCCTACAGTCGGATGCGCCATATACCGTCGCAGATGAGCTGAATACCAGTTTTTTGACGTTGGCATCAGCCATTGCTTCAGTGAGTGCCAAGGTGCCATAAACATTATTGTCATAATACAGCGCAGGTTTTTCGCAGGATTCGCCGACTGCTTTTAAACCGGCAAAGTGCATCACGGTACTGATTGCTTCCTTGGCAAAAATATCGGCTAAGGCACTTTTATCACGTATGTCATGTTGATAAAAAGTGAGTGGCCGGCCGGTGATGTGCTGCACCCGCGACAATGATTCCGTTTTGCTGTTGCAGAGGTTATCAACGACAACAACATTGAAACCGGACTGCAATAACTCAACACAAGCGTGGCTACCGACATAACCGGCACCGCCTGTTACTAATATATTTTTGTGGTTTATGCTGTTTTGATTCATGCTTTATTGATGTTTGATTGATTAAGGGAGGCTACTGAATTTTTAGTTTCACCAGATGCAGACGTCGGCTGTCAGCTTTAATGATTTCAAAGCGCAAGTTATCGACAACAAGGCTTTCGCCTTTTACCGGCATGTGTTCAAGCTGGCTGACGATGAAACCGCCGATGGTATCGTATTCATCGGTTGCCAGTTGTGTTGAAAAATAGTCGTCAAATTCTTCTATCGGCATCAGTGCTTTTATCATGTACTCATGCTCATTGCGTTGAAAAACATAGCTTTCGTCTTCGTGCTCGTCGTGTTCGTCTTCAATTTCACCGACGATTTGTTCCAGCAAATCTTCAATAGTGACCAAACCAGCTGTTTGCCCATATTCGTCAACGACAATGGCCATGTGATTTCCATTGGTACGCAATTCCTTGAGCAAGACGTTCAGGCGTTTACTTTCAGGGACGACACAGGCCGGGCGCATGATTTGCTCGACCGTCAGGGATTTGTTCTGTAGCACATGCGCCAGTAAATCCTTAGCCAGCAAAACGCCTACGACATTGCTGCGGTCATCTTCAATAACTGGATAACGGGAATGGCAGAACTCTATAATGAGTGGGTAAATGGATTCCAGTTGGGCTTCCCTGGGCACGACAACCATTTGTACGCGCGGTATCATGATGTCCCTAACCCGCATCTGGGATACCTGTAATACGCCTTCAATCATCGATAGCGCATCAGTGTCCAGCAAATGATTTTCACGGGCTTCCCGTAATATTTCCAACAGATCTTCCAGATCTTGCGGCTCCCCGGTCAGTAAGTGGCTGATTTTTTCAACCCAGCTTCTCTGAGGGGAGTGTCTACTTGGAGGTTGGTCATCACTCATGGTTTTGTTTGCCTGTGTAGGGATTATTGATATTCAGTTTCTGCAAAATGATGGCTTCTTTATGTTCCATTATTTCAGCATCATCATCGTTGATATGGTCATAGCCTAGCAAATGCAATACGCCATGCACAACAATATGCGCCCAATGATCGGTCAAAGTTTTGCCTTGTTCGAGTGCTTCCCGTTCCAGAACGGGGGCGCAGATCACCAAATCACCTAACAAGTCACATTCGATTTCGGCAATGTCCGGCACTTCAAAGGGAAAGCTGAGAATATTTGTTGCCCCGTGTTTATGGCGGTATTGTTGATTGAGTCCGGCGCTTTCCTGCTCATCGACGATACGGATAACCACCTCGGTATCCTGGGTTTCATCATCAAGCGCTGTATCGACCCAGCGTTGAAACTGTTCCTCAGACGGCTGTCCTACCGATACAAAAATAGTCTGAATGTCCAGGTAGTTCATTCGGATTTAGTTTTATTTTCGTACGCTTCATAAGCCGAAACGATGCGCTGCACCAGCGGATGCCTGACGACATCCCGTGCATTAAAAAAAGTGAAGCTAATGCCGTCAATAGCTTTCAGGACTTCAAGCACATGCCGTAAACCGGACATTTTTTCTGAAGGCAAATCAATTTGCGTGACATCGCCGGTGACCACAGCAGTTGAGCCAAAGCCCACGCGGGTCAAGAACATTTTAATTTGCTCTACGGTGGTGTTTTGGGCTTCATCGAGAATAATAAAGGCGTCGTTCAATGTCCGTCCGCGCATGAAGGCTAGCGGCGCGACCTCAATAATGCCGCGGTCTATCATTTTTTCTACCCGCTCATTACCCAGCATGTCGTACAAGGCATCATATAGCGGCCGTAAATAAGGGTCGACTTTTTGCGCCATGTCGCCAGGCAGAAAACCCAGTTTTTCACCTGCTTCCACCGCAGGGCGCACCAGAATTATTTTTCTGACTTTTTCAGTTTGCAGTGCTTCAATGGCGCAGGCGACCGCTAAAAAGGTTTTACCGGTTCCGGCTGGCCCGACACCAAAATTAATGTCATGCGAGACGATTTTTCTAAGGTAATCTTGCTGGTTTGCACCGCGTCCTTTGACCATGCCGCATTTGGTTTTGATGCAGACATTGTGCTGGGTCTGAATAGCCGTTTCGTCCAACAGGCCGTCTATCGACGCATCCTGCATGGCTAAATGAATTAGCTCGGCGGTCAGCAACTCTTTTTCAGTGCTTTCAAATAGTTTTTGCATTACTGCACACGCCGCATTAACGGACTGTTCCAACCCTGTCACTTTAAACTGATTACCACGGTTGGCAATTTCAACCTGCAAGCGGGCTTCTATTTGCCGCAAATGCACATCCAGTTGGCCGCAAAAATTGGATAACCTGCTATTGTCAGCAGGTATTAAGGACATTTCCTGTGAAATCATGCGCACTGATTGGGGTTTAAGTTTATGTTATCTATAGAGGTCTCGACGAGACGACCACGCAAGGAATTAGGCAAGGCTTCGGCAATCAGCACATCGACAAACTGTCCTGCCAAGCGTGGATGGGCAATAAAATTGACGACCCGATTGTTTTCGGTTCGCCCCTGCATTTGCAAAGGATTTTTTTTGGCTTGCCCTTCGACCAAAACCGTTTGCACGGTATTAATCATGCTGTTGGAAATGGCAACTGTCATTTCGTTAATGCGTTGTTGGAAGCGTTCCAGGCGCTGTTTTTTGACCTCAACAGGCACATCGTCAGGCAGGTTGGCGGCAGGTGTCCCCGGTCGTTGACTGTAAATAAAACTGAATGATAAATCAAAGCCAACTTCATCAATAAAGGCCATGGTTTCTTCAAATTCGGTATCAGTTTCACCTGGAAAGCCGATAATGAAGTCTGAAGACAGACAAATATCTGGGCGTACTGCACGAAGTTTACGGATAGTTTCCAGATAATCATCGCGGGTGTGGCCGCGTTTCATCATTTTTAGGATATGGTTACTGCCACTTTGTACAGGGAGATGTAAGTGGTTGACCAGTTGCGGAATTTCGGCAAACGCTTCAATTAGGCTGTCGGTAAATTCGACCGGATGTGAGGTGGTAAAACGGATGCGGCCGATGCCATCGACAGCGGCAACATAATGCAGCAATAGCGCAAAATCGGCGATGTCGCCATCGTCCATGACACCACGATAGGCATTGACATTTTGGCCCAGTAAATTGACTTCCCGCACACCTTGTTTTGCTAATGATGTGATTTCGGCAATGACATCGTTCAACGGACGGCTGATTTCTTCGCCGCGCGTGTAAGGGACGACGCAAAACGTGCAATATTTGCTGCAACCCTCCATGACCGACACAAAGGCTTTCGGCCCTTCGGCTCTGGGTTCAGGTAGGGCATCAAACTTTTCTATCTCGGGAAAAGACACATCAATGACAGGTTGTCGCTTGTTGCGCACCTGATCGAGCAATTGTGGCAAGCGGTGTAAAGTTTGCGGGCCAAAGACAATATCAACAAACGGCGCACGTTTCTGGATGTCGGACCCTTCCTGACTGGCGACGCAACCACCGACACCAATGATGATATCAGGGCGTTTTGCTTTGATTATTCGCCATTTTCCTAGCGCGGAAAATACTTTTTCCTGGGCTTTTTCGCGTATTGAACAGGTATTAAGCAATAAGACATCGGCTAGCTTGGGATCATCAATCAATTCAAAGCCATGTGAAGCATGAAGTACATCGCGCATTTTGTCGGAATCATATTCATTCATCTGACAACCGTTGGTTTGAATATACAGTTTTTGAGCCATATTTACAGGTAAGTCATCCTAATTTTAGGTGGGGGGTCAAACAGAAAGTGGGGCATTTGAGAGTTAATTGGCTTGCAGACTTTACCTTTCCAGCAGATCGATTTTACCTTCTTTGCCATTCCAATCGTCAGCATCGGGTAGCGCAGATTGCACTTCGGTGATGATAGGCCATTGTTTGGCTAACTCAGCATTTAACTGGATGAACATTTCTTGCCCTTCAGGCACTTCATCTTCAGCAAAAATGGCATTGGCAGGGCATTCAGGTTCACATAATGTGCAGTCGATACATTCGTCCGGGTCAATTACCAGAAAATTAGGGCCTGCATGAAAGCAATCAACCGGGCAGACATCTACACAGTCAGTAAATTTACATTTAATACAATTTTCAGTGACTACAAAAGTCATAATTATTACCTGAATAGTTTAGGGAAAGTGTGAATTGGGCGGCTATCTTATCAGAGGTGGGCTTATAAAACACCTGGTTGAATGAAGGTTTTAAGGTGTTGTTGATGCTGATTTTTCAAGTCCAAGTGTGTTTAATGCCCGTTTTGCGGCATTTTGAAGTTGGGTGTCAGCATACTGTTGTGTTGCTCTGACAGGTGCTACGCTGGCTTTTTTAAAATAAATTTCGGCGTCTTTCAATGGGTTATTGGCTAACAGAAACTCGCCGTAATAATAATTGCTGTCCATGCCATCAGGGCTGATCTTGAGCGCCGCTTGAAATGATTTGCTGGCTTTTTCGTCATCACCAAAGGCAATTGGCCATGCCGGCGCTTTATGATAGAGGGTCCCTAAAACGACATAAGCTGAACCGTTCATCGTAGTCGGATTTATGGTTATTATTTTGTTCAAGAGGTCGCGGACTTCATAAATGGCAGCAAGCGCTGAAACTGGATCTTGGCGGTCGGCATAGCTTGCCTTGACGACGGCTTGCCAAAATAGGGCATTGGTATCTTTGGGGTATTGCCTGGAGAGTTTAACTGTTTTGTCGAGTAGCGTAGCGTATGCAGAACCTTGTAGCTGTCTGGGTGTACCGTAATAAATGCTTGCCCATTCAGTTTCAATACCTTGCAGGGCATCTTGTAGATTATCGGCAAGGCAGTGTGTTGATGATAGTAGTAATAAAACAACAAATAATATATTTTTCATTATTGAAATATAATTCAAAATAAGAATTCATTCAATATTTCAATGAAATAGTCAGTATTATTGCCATTCAGAGTAAGGGTGGATAGCAAGATTATTGTTGTAATAGCGCAAATCATCAGTCACTTCAATGCCTAGCCAGTTGGGCTTTGTGAAGTGTTGGCCTATTTCCGGCAACTCAATTTCAGCGACATACAAGCCCTGATTGGCGCCGTCAAATTCGTCTATTTCCCAGACATTGCCATCATCAATCACAAAATGGCGGGTTTTTTCTATCAACGGTTTTTTGCATAGGTTGTTGAGTATCTCGTTGGCATCAGCCAGAGGAATTTCATATTCATATTCATGCCGGTGCGTGCCTATCGTTGCGCTTTTTATATTTAGCCAGGCCTGCTTGTCGCTGATCCTAACCCTGACTGAGCTGGTTGGTGCCGAACTTAAATAACCCTGCCGATAGTTGACTGAACGGTTAATGTGCTTGCGCCACTCTTCGTTGGCAAGTAAGAATTTATGCTCTATTTCAATGGCCATGAGTAGGATATTTTAGTTGGTTTTACATTGGTTGCTGCCGTCACAGTAGGGCGGTGTTTGCGTTTGTGAGCAGCCACATAAATACAAGGTTCCGGTAACCCCGGCGATAAACTTGACGGATTTTTTTTCTGAAAATTGCCTGTGTGAATGGTCGCATAAGGGCATGGTTTGGCTGTAGCCACAACTGCACCATGAATATCTGCCGCCTGCTTCAACTTCAACGGGAAGTGGCCTGTTAATTTTAGTTGCCATGATAGTTTAGGATCTAAGCTTAAGTTGATATAAGGGCAATACATTAACTTTGTTGGCATGATGTTGCAAACAGAGTTTGTGCGCCTGTAAGTATTCACCTCCCCCTTTGAAAAAGGGGGATCGAGGGGGATTAATCTCATTAAATCTCCCCTAACCCCTCTTTTTCTAAGAGGGGGACTGAATACTTACGTGCGCCTTAAAGGCCGCCACAAAGTCCGGCTTTATTTAATGGCTTGGCAATGCTAAAGTTATACCGTATTAAATCACTAGGTATTTATTCTGTTGTTTCATCAACAACTTTTTTTAACTTTCGTTGAGGATAATCTTATGGCTTTCGAACTTCCTGCTTTGCCTTATGCTAAAAATAGCTTAGCACCCCATATTTCAGAAGAAACTTTGGAATATCATTATGGTAAACATCACCAAACCTATGTGACAAACCTCAATAATCTGGTTCCAGGAACCGAGTTTGAAGGCTTGTCATTGGAAGAAATCATCATGAAATCTTCCGGCGGTATTTTCAATAATGCTGCCCAGGTCTGGAACCATACCCTTTACTGGAATAGCTTGGCAGCCAGCGCAGGTGGCGAGCCTACCGGCGCTTTAGCGGATGCCATTAATGCAGCCTTTGGCTCGTTTGAAAAATTTAAGGAAGATTTTACCAAATGTGCAGTGACTACCTTCGGTTCTGGTTGGGCGTGGCTGGTAAAAAATGCGGATGGCAGCCTGGCATTGGTCAGCACCAGCAACGCAGCTTGCCCGTTAACAACCGGCCAAAAACCGTTATTGACTTGCGATGTTTGGGAACATGCGTATTACATCGATTACCGCAATGCGCGTCCTACCTATCTGGAAGCGTTCTGGGCATTGGTGAACTGGGATTTTGCAGCCGCTAACTTCGCCGCTTAATCCGTCTGTTTTAACAAGCCTTCTGTGTCTTTATGATGCAGAAGGCTTTTTTATGCCTACCCGTTCGGATTGTCCATTAGGAATGGGCATAAAACAACTTCGTCTTGTGATTTGTGCTCTCGTTGGATGCCATGACTGCCAGTCCTCAAAGGACTGGCAGTCATCATGTTGCAGTAAATATTTCGTGCTTGTTCCCTAGCCAACAAAATGGCGATGCCATAAAAACCCAAAACATGACCGTTCGAAGTATATTTTCAAGTAAAATCAGCGCTTATCTTGCGGGCGTAACGCGTCACTTTTCCTGTTCCAACTTAAAAGACCACTATGCGATTCTCAAACAATTATCACTGGGATTTTTTTGCACTGATTGCCGGTGTTTTATTTACGCTGTCGTTTGCACCTTTTAACTTTGCTTATCTGGCGCCACTGGCGCTGATGGTTTTATTCGCTTCCTGGCAAAACGTCACGGCCTGGCGGGCCTTATTGAGGGGTTATTTGTTTGGCTTAGGGTCATTCGGATTTGGGGTGTCCTGGGTTTATATCAGCATCCATGATTTTGGTGGGGCAGGGGTGCTAAGTGCGGGGGCAATAACTGCCCTTTTTGTTGCTTTCTGGTCATTGTTTCCAGCATTCACGGCCTTTCTTGCCGTAAAAATGGACGCGGGTAAAAAACTGCTTATGGCGCCGATTATTTGGATTTTGGTCGAGTATTTTCGCGGTGTGCTATTGCTTAACGGCTTTCCGTGGTTGCTGGGTGCTTATTCGCAATTGGCAACCCCGTTATCAGGTTATGTTCCGTTAGTCGGCGCGTATGGTACGGGGTTTTTATTGGTATTAAGCGCTTCGGCGGGTGTCATGATTTTGCAGCGGCGGAATCTGCGGCTACCGCTGGGAGCTTTGCTTGGCGTGGTCTGGTTGGCAGGCGGCTTGTTAAAGACGGTAGTCTGGACGGATGCGGTAGGCGACCCTATCCGCGTTTCGATGATACAGGGCAATATTAGCCAAGATCAAAAATGGCGGCCGGAAAATAGGCTGAATACCTTGCTGCTCTATAAAAAGTTGACCGAAGAACATTGGGATTCTGATGTGGTTATCTGGCCGGAAACCGCGATTCCGGCATATTTGTCAGAAGTTGAAGAATTCTTTTTGACGCCGTTAAATTTAGCCGCACAGCAGCACGGCACTGATTTAATCGTCAGTCTGCCGATAGCAGGAAGCGCTGAGGATGAAATCTACAATGGCGTTATCACCTTGGGCAGCGAGCGTGGCATATACCGTAAAAATCATTTATTGCCTTTTGGTGAGTATATGCCGTGGCAACCGGTTTCCGGTTTTATCCTCAAACAATTAAAGATAAAGTTAGGCGACTTTACGCCTGGTGGCAACCGTCAGCCGTTATTGAAGGCGGCAGGTTATCCGTTTATCACGTCCATCTGTTATGAAGACGCATTTGGCGATGCGGGTATTGCGGGTTTACCTGATGCCGCCTATCTGGTTAATGTGACTAATGACGGTTGGTTTGGGAATTCTTTGGAACCCCATCAGCACTTGCAGATTGCTGCCATGCGGGCGTTGGAAACCGGCCGGTTTATGCTGCGTTCGACCAATACCGGCGCGACAGCCGTTATTGCGCCCAATGGCAAAATTATCCGGCAAGCACCGTTGTTTGAGACGAGGGTGTTGACTGAACCGATTACCCCAATGGGTGGGATGACGCCTTACGCCCGATGGGGAGATAAGCCCATTATTGTAGTTTTGGCGGTAATGCTGCTTGGCTTGTTGGCGTGGAACCGTCGGGTTGTGAATGATAAACGCTGGTGTCCAGAATCATAGCGTTAAAACTGAAAAGGGATAGGTTTAGCGAAGAGCTGGCAGAAGTCATGCTTAATCATAATAGCCTGTTCTCTACTCTACCTACAGGCTTTGACCCTAAGATTTTTGATAATAGCTCATTTTTCAGAATTTATTTTCGAGTTGTTATGCTTGTTAATTTTCTAAAAAACGGCTCATTGCGCCAGACTTTACCGTTAAACAAAAAACAATTAAGGATATGGTCAAAAATATCTTCTGAATTGTATACAGACCAAACCTTAGATTGGAGATCATAAATTATGTTGCAAAAATATTTTTCGGCAAGCTGTCGCCGTGTCGTGCATGCTCGGTGGGCGGGGTTCTTTCTGGTGATTCTGTTCATCTTTGGCGAACCCGCCTATTGCCTAGTATCGGTTGAAAGAACGGTTGCCCCTCCCCAGAGCGTTGATGCACAAATTCCAAAGGAGTCGGCTACGGATAAAGTGCTGATTGGTTTACATGTCAACCGCCTCTTTGACGTGAATGACTCCGCGAGAAGTTTCACGGCGGAGTTCGACCTCTGGCTACGATTTCGTGGGGCGTTCGACCCGAACGATCTGCTTCTGCTGGACACCTTGAAACCGCTTGCCTTAGACCATCCGGACGAGGTGGACGATAGGGATGGCGAGCATTTCCGGCTCTTTCATCTAAATCCGACCCTCCGCTTCGGGATGGACAAAAAAGATCTCGCGGGGAATGTTCGCAGACTCTCGATTCAACTCGGTCGGCGGAATCATCCGACCGTTCCTTTTCAGCTCATTACTGACAGGGAGGGCATGGGCCTAGACAGAACCGACGGATCGTGGGGTCAAATCTTACGCGATGATGAGGTGCTTTCCGGTGACGCAGGATGGGCGATGCAATCGGGAGAATTGAGGAGCGTATCCGTGAACATGGATCAGCGGATCGGAAGGAAACCTGAGCCGGAAATGATCGCCTCAATAACTGTCCGGAAGGTCGTCGTCTCTCCCCGGGCCATTATTGCGGCGTTGCTACCACCGAGGCTCGGGAACGGTCTGGCGCTCGGAGCACTGGCAGTCGTGGCGAGCCTTCTCGCAGGCACATGGCTCCGGTCGGCGCGGAGGATACCCCGCCGCCCCATCGTGCTGATTCGGCTGCTGATGGGCACGCTGGGCTTATATCTGTTTGAATCTTGGACAATGACAACCGCCACGGAACAACTGACGTTAGACGCCTGCCGAAACATCTTGATCTTGTTCGAGTGCCTGTGGTGGTTGGTTCCGGCGATCTGGATTGATATGCTCTTGCCTCCCTTCGTCTGGGAACCGATCAGTCAACGTACGGGGTCTCCCGTGTCGTCGATCAGCCGGATGCTTGTAAAGGTGAGTGTTTACGCCTTAGCGCTGGTGCTGGCGATGAACTTCGTCTATGCCGATCATTTTGGAAACATCTTGGCAGCATCTGGCGTGCTGGGGATCATACTCGGGTTTGCGCTTCAAAGCCTGATCCTCGATGCCTTTGCCGGGCTGATGCTCAACATCGAGCAGCCGTTCAAGATCCTCCAGTGGGTCAAGCTTGAACACAGGGACATCGGCCAGTTGGTTGGGCAGGTACTGGAGATGAACTGGCGAGCTACCCGACTGTGGACCCGGGACAATGACATTATTTCGATCCCGAATAGCTATGTGAGCAAGGCTAAGATCACAAATTACGCGATGCCGACCGCAGCAAGCCGACTGGAGTTTATAATCGTGCTGGATTACTCCATCCCGCCGGCGCGAGCGCGACAGTTATTGAAGCAGGGTGCGCAGCGAGCGGCGGATTCTGGCAAGGTGTTGATTAACCCTGAGCCGGATGTGGTGGTCGTGGCGACCGATGATACCGGCATTCGCTACAAAATCCGATTTTACGCGAACTTGGCCCTCGTCTCCGACAGCGGTGCCCTGACCGACGCGGTGGACGGGGTGATGTCCCGTCTCGCAGAAGAAGGCATCGATCCGTCATCCCCGCCGCAACGGGTGCTCTTCGAACGCACGGGTGCCATCACAGCAAGACGGCCCGATGCGGAGCCAAGCCGCGAGAGGGAGCTTTTAGTCCCGACCGCGAGGCAAGATACGCCAGGCTCGTCACCCATCTCACCGGATCAGGTAGGGATCATCCAACACACATGGTCTTTGGTAAGGCCCATCGCGGACGATGCCGCGCGAATGTTCTACGAACGGCTCTTCCAACTCGATCCTAGCCTCAAGCCCATGTTTCATACCGAACCGAAGGCCCAGCGCATCAAACTGATCGGTATGCTTTCCCTAGTCGTGAAAGGAATCGGGAATCTTGACAACTTGATGGGCACAATACAAGAGTTGGGGATGCGCCATGTGAATTACGGAGTCCAGGATGCGCATTACGATACCGTCGGCGCCGCCTTACTCTGGACACTTGAACAAGGTTTGGGCAAAGAGTGGACTCCAGAGGCTAAGGTGGCCTGGAGTACTGCCTATGGCGTACTGTCCTCGGCAATGAAGTCAGCCGGCCAAGTGCCTTATGCGACCCCAAAGGCCTCGGTCAACAGGCGGGGTCATTCTTGATTTTCGTTAAAGCTGTAAGATGGATTCGCCGATAGGCAATCCGCCCAACGGAGCGTACCGAATGGTGGTTTGCTCGGCAACTGCTCCTGCGTTGCTCTACCTCCTGCATCCATGCAGTCGTGTCGTGAAACCGCTTTACGGGTTCTAAATGTACCGTTTGCCCTGAGCTTGTCGAAGGGCGTTGTGGTTCGACAAGCTAACCACGAACGGATTTAAGGAAGTTATTGTTGACCGTATCCTAAGTCAGCGGCGCAGAAGAAGGGCGTTATTGCCCGCTCTGCACGGGGCGTTTAGATTCAGGGCAAGCCTCGTTAGATGCAAGGCAATATGTCGGCGGTGAAGTGTGGGACAAAGCCCAAACGGATGGTTATATCAAAGGCATCCCTGATCCATCCGTCATGTCACTCAATTCAATTGCCGCCGGTGCATTGGTGTTGGAAATTCAGCGGCGCGTGGCAGGTTTGGGTGTGCGTGATTTATGGCAAATGGATTATCAGGCGGGTGAGCTTGTCGCCTATAATGACATTGAACGAGTTGTTAATGATGAGTGTGGGGTTTGTAGAACATGACAAAATATTTTGTGATCAAAAGCTGCTTATGGCGCCGATTATTTGGATTTTGGTCGAGTATTTTCGCGGTGTGCTATTGCT
>JAUYEP010000245.1 GCA_030689765.1 Methylovulum sp. | reverse complement strand
AGGGGATCGTCTTTTTGTTCCGCAGCAGGTCGTAGCACTTCCTCAAGCAAATCAAGAAATGCCGGTTGCGTCATAATTGACTCAAGCCACACATTTTTCGTGAATCTGCGGTTATCTTTAGAAAAAGGGAGTTCCAGAAATTCGGAATATAACAACCACTCAACTTCTCGTTCGACATCAGTGCGCAATCCGGGTTTCAAATAATCCAATTTCTCGGCAACAGTCCTGATACCCAGTTGTCTTGATGCGCTGCCTACAGAATGGCCTAAAAAATAAACAGGTGCCCAAAGCATGTTGGCTGGTGCTCGTAGCATATCCCAGCCAATTGCCCGTTTGTTGATTTGCCATGCCCCTTTGAAAGAAAAGTGGGTTTCAATAAATGGCGTAATGAGCTGACGACGAGAATCAATATAAGCTAGGGTGCCGAGCCGAACAGCTTCATCTATCCGTTCGCGCTTATCCAAATTTATTTCCATGAAAAACCTAGTCCTGCAAAAAAACTATTGTTAAGTGTTGGCTATTTTGCTGATTTTTATTTCAAAATCTGCGTCAGTTAAATAACCTTCTTGATACGCATACTCCAGTTCTTCTATTTCTTTAACCTGTTTTTCTGTAAGCGGTTTGCTAATATCAGTTAATAATTGAGCCGTTTTATCTAAATTAACAGGCGGCTGATTTTCTACCAGAATTTTTTGAATCAGCAAATAGGCCTGGGAAATAGGAATACGTCCTTGCTCCACATATTCGATTAAACTCTGTGCTCTTTCTGTAGCAATCGCATTTTTTTCAATCAGCTCCCGAATTGAAACAATGAACTTTGTTCTGTCCTCGTCTGTAATACTTCCTGCTCTCTCTTTTTCCTCAATTTTTCTGGCCTCTTCTTTATATTTCCTGAGCAGTTCCAATTTTCGTTCCTCGGCTAACCCGCCGTCATAGATAAACCGGGATACACCATAAACTACTGCTCCTGCAACTGCAGCACTACCAATAATCCAACCCACAGGTGTTGCCGATACAGCAGTGACGCCGACCCAACTTGCCGCAGTAGTAAGACCCCAAATAGAAGTTACCCCAGCTGCACTTGCCAAGGTTCCAGCCGCTGCAACGCCTAATCCTGCACCGGCAAGCGTAATGCCTGCATCCCCTAAAATACGGACTTTATCATGTGGATTTTTTTCTAATTCATCGATGATTTTAAGAAGCTGTTCCTTTGTTGGCCTATTAATAGTGGACATGCCATTACACTCCCTGCAATACCCTTTCATCAAACACAGCATTAAAAATCGCGATTAACAACTTGAAGAATTCTTTTGCAATTTCGATGGCATCCTGACCTATAGCAACTAACTCTGCTTGAGTATTAACGGCTTGCCCTTTTTCAAGTTTGTCAATCCGATGACCGGCTATTGCGCCAATAGTTGTTGATACCGCCATTGCAATCGGTGCTAAATAAACTCCCAAGAAAGGGATCATACTGACCAGCGTGCCAATTGCTGCGCCAACTGCGATTCCAATAGCGAGGTTTGGATGGGCATTCACGAATTCTATGATCTTGATTAGTATGATCTTACCAATGCTAATAACGCGATTTCCTATTTCTGTTACCGTGTCAACTAAGCTCTCTAAACGAATAGCCACTTCGCTAGGCAACCCGCTTTCTCGCAACCACAAATACAGGTCACTACTGGACATGGATTCTGCGTCTACATTCAATAAGGTAAGTTCAAGTTCTGCTTGTCCTGGAGTAAAAACCTGTGCATTCATAAAGATTTCCTTTCGTGTTTAGTTTGTAGTTTAAAATAATGACTATTAGCTACCAAAGAATAACCTGAAATAGTCATTATCAAATTAAAATTAGCTTACCCCTTGCCCAATTCAGCTAAGATGGAATGAACTATATTATCTTGCTATCTACCTCTCTCAGTACACTTAATTACATCTTCATTGGTTTGCAGTTTCAAGCAGTCTCTTAAATCACCTTCTGATCGGCTAGGTTGAATATTAAGCTTATTTTCATAAGCTGATATGGGATATTGAGCCGGTTCGGCTACTACTGGCGCATTTTTATAGCCTGACGCTGCTGGTTTTACCAAGGGTTTGTTGGTTGGAGACGGCGCATAATTAAGCGTGCTGCTATTTGCCATACTGCCAGTAGGTGAGTATTTTCTTTCGACCTCGTGTTTTCTAAACAAATATTGATTATTATCAATTTGTTGAGTCATTAACTGGCTTTCCAGCTCAGCAAATTCCGCGTCTTTCAACTTGCTGACATTAGCCAATGTGGCATGAAAATTAATTTCCTGGGTACCGTTGTAACCACTGACAGGATCCCAAAGCACTGAATAAGGCCATAACAGCAGGTTGATAACGCCAAACCCATAGTTTCGAGTGTAAAACGATCCTCCTCCGGGAAGAAACCCCAATGCTGTTGCCGTTGATGTACTTTTTTCCTGAACTGAAAGCCCTTTAGCCTCGTATCCCAGTAAATCTTGTTGTTGCATTGAATTTAGCCCAGAAGCACATCCCGCTATAAACACCGTACAAAAAGCAGCTATTTTTTTCATCACCTTCGCCTTTACGCCAAGTCTGTCTAATTCGCCATATTGTCTGATAACAATAAGCGCATGAAGTGAATCCATTTTCGAATTCATAGCCAGCTTAGCGCACACCGACGACAGGTTGTGTCATTGTGGCAAACACGCTGAAAAAATTATTGTCCGGCCTCAACTCTCCCCAAATATTCCCGCAGCCCCTGTAACAAACTTTGCCGCATATCACTTGGGCTAATGACCTCTACATTCGGCAACCAATAACGGATAAGCGGTAATATCTGGTGATCGTGTGCAATGCGCGAAGAAACGATTAGGCTGCCGTCTTCCAGTGTCTTATCTATCTGCTGATTGGGCAATAAAGCCCGACGCTGGAAATAATGTGCCACTGAGCTGTCTACTGTCAGCACAACTTCACGTTTGTTTTCAGCAAACCAGATACTGTCTTCCTGAGCAATAGTATCGTGAATTATTGGATCGGGAGTGAAGGCTTCACATTCGACAACCATACGCTGTAACTGGCTGAAGGTGAACGTTTTGAGTTTTTCGTCGGAAACGGCGGCGAGATACCAGATAGCTTTATGGTTTACCAACTTGTATGGCTGGGCGTGATAGGTCTTATCCTTATAAGCGAATTGTATCCGGCGGTGTTGCAAAATCGCTTGTTCCAGTTGTTTGAACTCATGGCTTTTGCTAGATAAGTCTTCGTAATGGTGGCCTTTAACCAAATAAGCTTGGGATATACGGCTATCAAACAGTTCGCGCAGGAACTCATCTCTCAAAGTCGGAAACAGGTCTTTGATGCCGGTCAGACAGGCGAAACGCTCGACATCTTGAGTGTTGAGTTTGCCTAAATAGAAGGCTTCCAGATAAAACAGACCGTTATCTTTCTGGAGCGGCAGATAGGAAAAGCGTTCCAGCAGATCACGCTGGACAGTGCGGAGTGAAACTTTGAACTCCTCAGCCAATTGACGGGGTTCGAGTTTTTCGCCTTGATTCAGCTTTAGCAGGATTTGTGCAAGGCGGACGGCGGTTTTATCGTGTTCTCTGGGGTTGGCCATTAGGCATCCTGGTTGTGTTGGATTGAAACCCAACCATAACACAGTGCCACGACAGGTTATGTCATATCATGAAGCGTTGGTGTATGGTATCGCATGACCGGCATTTGCTACGTTCGGTGACCGATCAACTGTTACTGGTTGCTGGTGGCAAAGTGCAGCCTTTTGATGGTGATCTTGAAGATTATCGTGTTTGGTTAAGCAATCAGAAGAAAAATGAAGAAAAATCCTCAGATGAGTCGACTTCAACGGTATCGCGTAAAGACCAAAGGAAGCTTGATGCCGAGCGCAGGCAACGCCATAAACCTTTGTACGATGCGTTGAAAAACGCGGAACTCGCGGTTGAAAAATACCATCAGGGGCAGCGGCAACTGGAGCAACAACTTGCCGATCCAGCCATTTATGTCGAATCGGAAAAAGCGTCTGTGAAAAAGCTGATGGAGCGCGAAGCGTAGGCCGATAGAGCTTTGGACGATGCGGAAGCCGCGTGGATGGAAGCAGAGGAAAGACTGGAAGAACTGTAGAGACGTAGCAGCGCTACGTCTAACAATACACCGTATAGGCTGAGATGTGGCTATTGGTGTAATGCGTTGTTAGACGTTGCAATGCAACGTCTCTACAGAAGATTATTCCCGGGTAATAAATGCCAATTTGCTAATCCCTTCCTTACGCGCAATAGCCATCGCTTCCGCGACTTTACCGTAAGGGACTGCCTCGTCGGCTTGCAACTGCACCGTCAGCTCAGGGTCGGCTTTTAGCATATCGCGTAATTGTTGAGCTAGCGTCGCCGCCGCTTGCGGTTTTTCGTTCAGGGTGATGTTGCCTTGTGCATCAATTTCGAGAGCAGCCAGATGCGCGTCGGGTGCTGGATCGGTTTTTTCGGTTTTCGGCAAATTAACATGTACGGCTTGCGTCAATAGTGGCGCGGTGACGATGAACACCACCAATAATACCAGCATCACATCAACCAGCGGCGTAACGTTGATTTCGCTCATCGCTGTACGGTCAGATGACGGATCGGTTTTGAATCCCATCATTATTCTCCTGTGTTAGTTTTGAGCCCGGACTTGACGGCAAGATTAAGAAAATCTGTCGCAAAATATTCCAGTTCAGCTTCAGACAATTTGATCCGTTGTATAAAAAAATTATAGGCCAACACCGCCGGGATAGCTGCGGCGATGCCGATAGCCGTTGTGATTAACGCTTCGCCTATCGGGCCGGCGACGACATCAAGACTGGCGGATTTTGCCTCGCTGATGCTTTGCAGTGCGTGCATGATGCCCCATACCGTGCCGAACAGGCCGAAGAACGGCGAGGTGCTGCCAATACTGGCGAGCAAGGAGAGCCCTTGTTCCAGGATTTTGCGCTCCTTACTGATTTGTTGGCGTAATGAGCGTTCAAGTATCGATTGGATATCACCGCTCAGTTCGAGTAGGGTCGAGGTATTATTACGCACATCACTTAGGGCATGGAAACCAACGCCGGCAATGCGCCCTAATGCGCTGGATTCCTGGTCGAGGGCTGCGGCAGCACCAAGATCACTGGCTGCCCAGAACGTTTCTGCATACGCACGGTTACGGCGGTTAATCGACCAGATCGTCCAGCATTTTAAAAAAATAATAGTCCAGGTGATGACCGAAAAGCCGATCAGTATCCATAACGTGATTTGTACGATATTGGTGGATGAGAGTTGTAACATAAATGTTCCTGTTCTTGAATGTGGATTAGTGTTTGAACTTGAAGGTAATCGGGACCCTGACCCAGTCATCGACCGTTTTTTCGCCTTTATGGGCAGGAATGAAATGCCAGCTTTTGACCTGCTCTACGGCTGAGTCGTCCAAAATCTCATGCCCGCTGCTACGCGCTATTTTAATGTCTCCGGCTGAACCGTTGGCGAACACGCGTATTTCCAATATCACCGTACCTTCCCATTGGCGTACTTGTGCAATACGTGGATAGTGCGTCGGCGGATTTTTTAACGAAGGCGACGAATAGATGGCTTTGACCAAGGGTTCCTGCACTGGCGTAGAGGGTTGGGCCGACTTGGCTGTGACATTCGATTGCGCTGTAATAATGGGTTTGGATGCCGGATCAGCAGCCGTATTGGTTTTAACAGGTTCAGGCGGAACGGATTGCCGGACAGGTTTGATTAACGGCTTGGGTTTAGGTGACGGTTTAGGTGGTAGCTTCGGCTTTGGTTTTATGGGTTTCTGCTTTGGCTGTTCCGCTGGCGTTTCCGGCTTGGGCGTTGCCACTGGCGGCTGTTTAACAGACGGTGGCGCAACGAGCGTAACTTCAATGACTTGCGGCGGTGTTTCTATAGGCGCAGGTTTAACAGGATCAGTTTGCCATGCTAGCCAACTTGCAAGATGAAGGGCAATCGAAACAGCACTGGCCAATAGCAAAGCCAGATACTTATTTTGCCCTGCAGAGGATGGATTTCGGATCATTGGGTTATGCACTGATACCTTACAAAACTTCTGTGGTTGTTAGGATGCCCAGCAGGAGATGAAACAAAAGTGCTGGCAACGGGATGCGAAGAACTGACAGAAAATTGAATCAGGTCGTTCGGGAAGGTTAAAAAGGAGACGAATTTTATCAGGCAGCTGCATGAAAAACGAGCATTACTGTCAGATGGCTTGGTGCGCAGCACGATTGGTTTGAAGTGCTGTGGGGAATTTATGGAATAATGGCACATCTGCTCAGAACGCCTAGTATCAGTAAAATTTAGGATAAACACTTAATGGGGGAACACTATGCTGCACGATGTGATTAACTGGCTGATAACGACGATAGGGTCGATGGGATATATCGGTATTTTTTTACTGATGGCGATGGAGAGTTCCATCATACCCATTCCCAGCGAAATCATCATGCCGCCGGCTGGCTATCTGGTGCATCAGGGCAAAATGGATATGGGCCTGGTGATATTGAGTGGCACGCTAGGCAGCCTGTTTGGTGCTTATGTCAATTATTTTACGGCCCGTTTTTTGGGACGGCCACTGTTGCGCAAATATGGGCATTATGTGTTGATAACCGACGAGCATTTTGATCGGGTCGAACGCTTTTTCCTAAGCCACGGCGAAATTTCCACGTTTATCGGGCGTCTCTTGCCGGTAATCCGGCATTTGATTTCATTACCGGCAGGATTGGCCGGCATGGGCCATATCAAGTTCTCGATATATACCTTGTCCGGCGCGTTAATCTGGGTCTCTGTGCTGGCTTGGCTGGGCTATTTTATGGGTCATAATGAAGCGTTGATCCAGCAATATTCACATCAAATTGTTATCGACATACTCGCTGTCAGTGTGGTTTTGGTGACACTGTACATTATGTTGCACCGCAGAAAACTTGCCCGTGTCCGTGCGGATAAGTTACCGGAATAACCTGCGTTGCGCCTAAAACATAGCCGCCTTGAAATAATTCAATATGTCCCCACATCAGGGGCACCATGATTATTTATGACAATTTTATAAAACCAGGAGACGTAACGTGACTGTTGAAGCACAAAAAGAAACTTTAGGCTTTCAAACCGAAGTAAAACACCTGCTACATTTGATGATCCATTCCTTGTACAGCAACAAGGAAATCTTTTTACGCGAGCTGATTTCCAATGCGTCCGATGCGGCGGATAAATTACGCTTTGAAGCCCTGTCCAATGAAAACCTGTATGAAGGCGAAAGTGACCTAAAAATTCGTCTGGAATTTGATAAAGACAAACGCACCGTCACCATCATTGATAATGGCATCGGCATGACCCGTGCAGAAGTCCAGGAACATATCGGTACCATTGCAAAATCAGGGACCAAACAATTTTTTGAAGCCTTGACCGGCGAACAGGCCAAAGACAGTGAATTGATCGGTCAATTCGGCGTCGGTTTTTATTCATCGTTTATTGTCGCCGATAAAGTTACGCTAACAACGCGCAAAGCAGGCGCACCAGTTAGCGAAGGCACACGTTGGGAATCGGCGGGTGAAGGCGATTACACGATTGAATCAGTCGAAAAAGCCCAGCGCGGCACTGAAATCGTGCTGCATCTGAAAGAAGCGGAAAGCGAGTTTTTAGACGGCTACCGTATCCGCGCCATCGTCAGAAAATTCTCCGACCATATTTCCTTGCCTATCGTCATGGACAAAGAAATCATGCCGCCGATGACGGATGAAATCGATGAAGAAGGCGAAGAAAATACCGAAGCAAAAGCCATTCCTGAAATCATCGAAGAAACCATTAACAGCGCATCGGCGTTGTGGACTAAAGCGCGTCAAGAAATTTCTGATGACGACTATAACCAGTTCTACAAACATTTCGGTCATGATTACCAACACCCCAAGGCGCAAGTCCATAGAAAGGTTGAAGGCACTAACGAATACATTTTGTTGTTGTATGTGCCCAGCCACGCCCCGTTTGATATGTGGGATAGGGACACCAAACACGGCGTAAAACTGTATATACGCAAAGTCTTTATTACTGACGACGCGGAGCAATTAATGCCGCGTTATTTGCGTTTCATCAAAGGAATTATTGATGCCAACTCGCTGCCACTGAATGTTTCGCGCGAAATTCTGCAACAAAGCAAGCAAATCAGCACGATTAAATCTGGCGCAGTTAAAAAAGTCTTAGGCATGTTGGAAAATCTGGCGAAAAACGAGGCCGAAAAATACGAGAAATTCTGGACGGAATTTGGCGCGGTAATGAAGGAAGGCGTTATTGAAGATCACGGCAATAAGGCGCGTGTTGCCAAATTGTTGAGGTTTACCTCAACGCATACCGATGTCAACAAACAGGACGTTACCCTGGAAGATTATGTCAGCCGCATGAAAGAAGGTCAGGATAATATTTACTATGTGACTGCCGATAGTTTTGCCGCCGCTAAAAATAGCCCGCATCTGGAAATCTTCCGTAAAAAAGGCATTGAAGTGCTGTTACTGTCCGACCGTATTGATGAATGGCTGGTCAGCAACTTGAGTGAATTTGATGGCAAGCATTTGCAGTCGGTTGCTAAAGGCGATCTGGATTTAAGCAAGCTGGACACCGAAACTGAAGAAGATAAAAAAGCGCAGGAAGAAATCAACCACGATTTTGAATCGGTACTGAAACAGATTAAAGACGTGTTAGGTGAGAAAGTCAGTGACGTGCGTTTAAGTCATCGTTTGACCGAATCTCCCGCTTGTCTAGTTGCCGATATTTACGGTATGAGTTTGAACATGGAGCGCATCATGAAAGATGCCGGACAGTTAATGGGCGGTATGGGCGGTATGGGCAGAAAACCGATATTTGAAATCAACCCGACCCATCCGTTAGTTGTACGCATGAAAGCGGAACAGGACGATACCCGTTTTGCCGACTTGACGCATATCCTGTTTGATCAGGCGATCCTCAGTGAAGGTGGTCAGCTTGATGATCCGGCCGCCTTTGTGCATAAGCTGAATGGCTTGTTGCAAGGGTTGTTGAACTAGAATTTAAAAGCAGGGAACGGGTACGATACACTTAGGCAACATGACGGCTGCCAGTAGCCGTCGGGTTAGCGTAGCGAGATAACGTAACCCGACGCATTATGACTAAGGATGCCGGGTTTACGCTACCGCTAACCCGACCTTGTATGATTTGAAGTTTGCAGGGCCCGATCCCAAAGCTTTCGATTCCGGTAAAAGTGTCCACAAGAAGACGCGCGTGTCCAAAGCCGGTAACCGTTATATTCGCGCAGCCCTTTATATGCCAGCCCTAAGTGCCAAACAGCATGACCCGCACGTCAATGCTTATTTTCAGCATCTCGTGGTGGATAATGGCAAAGAAAAGATGCAGGCTGTTTGCGCAGTCATGCGCTTGTGCTCCATGCTATCCACGGCATGTTGAAGCACAACAAGCCTTTCGACAATACCCGGTTTTATGCAATTCCAGTATCTGTCGGATAGACAAAAACTAGCAAAAATAGACTTGATTTTGAACAGAGTATCTACAAACTTAGGCAACATGATGACCATCCACCAAGGGTACAAAGCAACTAGGTTTCAACCATTACCCTCGCGGTAACACTTGCTTGTACTCCAGACGCATTACAACACCGTAAGAATCAGCGCAAAAACAAATACAAAAATAACAAACAGTGCAAACCAAGCTTGTTTAGACAAACCTGCTTTTATCTGCTTCCATTCAAATAATGCCGCCTGTTTAATATTGCCGGAATGCAGTATGCGTTGGTATCGTCCGCGCAAGGTATTTTGTTCTTCATCAGCGGCAACCTCGTCAATCATCTCGATTATCTTTGAGTAAAAACTGCCACATTCTGGGCAGCGCATGGTGTTATTGTTACTTTCATGACCGCATGATGGGCATTTTTTCATGGCATATTCCTTAAAAGGTGAAAGATTGTGGTGTCAGATCAAATCGGTACGGCTTCAACCCCAGTACACGCTCGTTCCCAAGCTCTGGCTCACTGCCATTAAGTTGCCGTGTCTACAGCCAGTCGCTGACAGCAATGGCTAAAGCCATTGCACTCCGGCTTAACTGTGGGCAGTGAAGCTCTGGCTTGGGATCGGGCGTAAAGAGGTAGCAAAATCTTGCGTTTCTACTTGGTTGTGCCGGTTTTGCCTGGGCTGGCTTGATGTTGTTTTATAAGGGGGCTAAACGATTACTATATTTCAGCATTTATTGTACCTATCTTTGCCCGAAATATTGAACTTGCCTGGTAGAAATAGTTGCGTTTACCGAATCTTTAGATACTATAATTCCCCAACTTGCTGAAGATTCAACTCTTTAAATACCTCAGGAAAACAACAATGTCTGCTGAACTTACTCTTATTGATATACCACCTACATCAACGCATAAATATTCTGTGATATGGCTACATGGTCTAGGCGCAGATGGACATGATTTTGAAGGCATTGTGCCTGATTTACACCTGACCGTAGCACCTCATATTTATTTTATTTTTCCTAATGCCCCTAGTCAGTCGGTGACAGTGAATGGCGGTATGAAAATGCCTGCTTGGTACGATATTTTAGGGATGGCGTTGGAGAACGATGTCGATGTCGCGGGGATTTATCGGTCATCAGCATCGATTGAACGTTTAATTCAGCAGGAGATTGATAAAGGCATTCCGTCTGAACATATTTTACTCGCAGGGTTCTCTCAAGGTGGTGTGATTGCTTTGCATACTGGCTTGAGGTATCCGAAGAAATTGGCGGGGATTATTGCGTTATCCGCTTATTTACCGACGGTTGAGCAATTAAAATCCGAAGGTTCAACAGCTAATTATGCGATACCAATTTTTATGGGGCATGGCATACTTGATGCCGTTGTCGAGATTGAACATGCTAAAGCATCATTCGATGCACTTGATGCACTAGGATACCATGTCAAATGGCATGATTATTTGATGGAACATTCGGTGTGCATTGAAGAGATTCAGCATATCTCTGCATTTATTAATACGGTTTTTAGCCCAATCTAAGTGCCAAGCATAGAAAAGCCAGACATAAAAAAAGGGGGTGCCGTTAAACGGCACTCCCTTTTTTTATTGAATAAGGTAACTACTCACCCATGAGCCAAGCCATTAATAATATAGGGGGGAGTAAAATGGCTTTAGCCATTTTTTCAACGGCTAAAGCCGTTGGACTCCGGCACACAGAAGGAATGAGTAGTTACTGAATAAATAGGTATTTGACTTATTCTGTTATTGCCGTGGCAATTCCATTAAACGCTTCTATTTTCGTCTTGCCAGTTTTCACCAAATCAACACCTATATCAACAATCATCTGACAAAGCCCTGGCGTTTTGTAGACGATAAGGCATAAGTAGCCTACCGCAGGAATGGCAATCAATGCTCCTATAAAACCATGTAAACCGAGAACGCCTAGCAGTTTTATCAATAAGGCAATGGCATCCAGCGGCAACAAAACCATAGCACCAAAATAGGCTATCACCATAAAGGTGAATAATACAAAAACGACAAACTGAAGTAGCCTTACCAACGCAATGTTAATTTTTTTCATGAGCTTATAATCCTGGATAACTTTAATAAATCTGTGTGTAGGCTGTTCTGAAGCCCCCCTATTTAGCCGCGAATTATACCTTAATGCCCTAAAAAGACTTTATTTTTCTTGAGGGTTTTCTTGTCTGATAAAGAACCGATACAGCAGAGAACCGGCGATAAATCCACCTAAATGTGCCCACCAAGCGACATCAACCGGTACGTTATCAAAAACAAGAGAGGTAGTGGCATTATGTAATTGAAGGATGATCCATAAACCCAAAAAAGCAATGGCGGGGACATGAATAACGACAGGCAGGAAAAAAATGGGTATCCATACGACCACCCGCTCCAGCGGATAAAGGAAGAAATAGGCGGCCAGTACCCCCGCGATTGCCCCTGACGCGCCTACGACGGGAATGGTCAGGGTAGGGTCAAAATACCACTGCAAAATGGTCGCAAAAACGCCGCAGGTTAGATAAAAAAGTAAAAAGGGGAGGCGTCCCATGCGGTCTTCGACGTTATCGGCGAAAATCCACATAAACCACATATTCATAAGCAAATGCCACCAGCTTGCATGTAAAAATAAATTGGTCACAAAAGACAAATAGCCGTCAAATGGCAGGCCGTTGTAACCTACCCAGCCATTCGAATAACGGATCGGCACCATGCCATAAAGATTGATTAGCCTAAAGCTTTGGGCATCGGGCATAAAGTACATGGCAACGAATACGACAGTGCAAACCGCCATGATCCCCCAAGTTACCAGAGGCTTTGAATAGCAGGGCGCGGTGTCTCTAATGGGTATCATTTTGTAACCTTAATATTCATTCTTGAAAATCGCCGCCTTAGCCAACTAATTCATCGAGATATTTTTCAGCATCCAATGCCGCCATACAACCCGCACCGGCAGAGGTGATCGCCTGCTTGTAAACGGAATCCATTACATCACCGGCGGCAAATACGCCTTCAACACTGGTCGATGTCGCATTGCCCTGTATGCCACTTTTAACTTTAATATAGCCGTGACCCATTTCTAACTGGCCTTCAAAAATTGCCGTGTTAGGCGTGTGTCCAATCGCGATAAAAATGCCATGCACAGCCAGTTCCTTCGTCGAGCCATCCAGTGTGCTTTTAATTCTGAGGCCGGTGACGCCCATGTCATCGCCAAGGACTTCATCGAGGTGGTGATTCCATTCAACCGTCACATTAGCGTTTTGTGCTTTTTCCAGCAGTTTGTCAGACAGGATTTTTTCTGAACGGAATTTGTCGCGGCGATGCACAACCGTAACGTGTGAGGCAATATTTGCCAGATACAGCGCTTCTTCAACCGCAGTATTACCACCGCCTATCACAGCTACCGGCTTGTTTTTGTAGAAAAAACCATCACAGGTCGCACAAGCGGAAACACCTCTGCCTTTGAAGGCTTCTTCAGAGGCCAGCCCTAAATACCGTGCTGATGCGCCGGTCGCGATAATCAACGCATCACAGGTATAAACGCCTGAGTCGCCGGTTAAGGTGAACGGGCGGGCCGATAAATCAGCGGTGTGGATATGGTCAAAAATGATTTCGGTGTCAAAGCGCTCGGCGTGTTTGCGCATCCTTTCCATCAGATCGGGGCCTTGCAAGCCTTCGACATCGCCGGGCCAGTTATCGACTTCTGTCGTCGTGGTTAATTGGCCGCCTTGCTGCATACCAGTGATCATCACCGGATTCATATTCGCCCGTGCGGCATAAACGGCGGCGGTGTAGCCGGCAGGGCCGGATCCTAAAATTAAAAGTCGGCAGTGTTTAGATGTATTCATAAAAATCCCTACAAGAAAAAGTAATGCCATGAATTATGCAGACGAATGTCTGTTTCGTAAATGTTATTCTGCAACTGCATTAAAGATATCCTTCAAAATTAACCGGATGGTAGTGGGTTAAACCTGTGTTTTTCCTACACACGATTTCACTGCCTATAGTTCGGAGTCCAAGGCATGACTTGGATGTGTAAAAACATCCAAAACGTGTTTTGGACTCCTAAACAACAGATTTAACCCACTACCAACCGGATTTGTTGTGGGCGTTATTAATGTAAAATGTGCAGTATTTGCCCTATAATCATGTTTTATTGATATTACATTATCGAGTCATCCTATATGTCGGCTGTAATGGAAGAAAAATCGTTTCGTGGTTTGCGCGAAGTCGCTGTCTTGAGTTTTTTTGCCAGCGCTTTATTTCTGTTAATCTCATTAGTGACTTTCAGTATCGAAGATGCCGGCTGGACACACAGCGGCACAGCACTGACCGTCACGAATGCCTGCGGTGTCATTGGCGCCTGGATTGCTGACATCAGCCTCAGCTTTTTCGGCTTAACCGCTTACCTGTTCCCCATTATCATCGTTTGGCGCAGTTATTTGTTGCACAAACAAATAAAACACAACAGGGAACAAATGATTATCGGGGCGCTGGGCATGGTTGCGTTCATCACATCAGGGTCTGCCTTGCTGCATCTATATATGTTACGGGTTGGCATCGAACTGCCCCGCGATACCGGCGGGATTCTAGGCGAAGAAACCGGCGAAACCGCGTTTAATTTATTGGGCAATTCAGGCGCCACCTTGTTTTTAATTGTGCTGTTGCTGGCTGGAATTACGCTGGCTACCGAACTGTCCTGGGTGGCGCTGATTGATGTTATCGGAAAGCATACCTCCACAGCATGCCACCATTGCTGGCAAGTTATTGCAAAACTTTGGCGGCAGCGCCCTGCAATATCAGTCCAAATGCCGGCTCAAGTGCCATTTAAGGCCACTAAACCAGCCGAATCCGTTAAAAAATCCCTCCAGCAAAAAGTTGCTGAAGCGGTAATGCAAAAACCGGATAAGTCAAGCAAACAAACCCTGAAAAGGCATGTTTCCCCTTACGATGCCAGCAAAGGCGTGCTACCCAGTTTGGATTTGCTGGACAACCGCGAGTCCCGCGTAGTGGGTTATTCACAGGGCGATCTGGAAGCGATGTCGCGTAGGGTCGAGGAAATTCTTGCCGATTTTAACGTGGCGGTCACCGTTGTGGGCTTCCATCCTGGCCCTGTCATCACGCGCTTTGAATTACAGCCTGCTGCCGGCGTTAAAGTCAGCCGCATCAGCACCTTGTCCAAAGACTTGGCCAGGGCATTGCTGGTGACCAGTGTGCGCATCGTCGAAATTATTCCTGGCAAATCTGTTGTCGGCCTGGAAATTCCCAATCGGGAACGGGAAATGGTGAACCTGCGTGAACTCTTAATTTCCAGTGTATTTATAAAATCAAAATCCCTTTTGACCTTGGCAATGGGTAAAGATATTGCCGGTACGCCGATGGTCGCAGATTTGGGCAAAATGCCCCATGCGCTGGTGGCGGGTACGACTGGCTCAGGAAAATCGGTTGCCATCAACACGATGATTTTGAGTTTGCTTTACAAGGCGACACCGCAACAGGTGCGCATGATCATGATCGACCCGAAGATGCTGGAACTCTCTGTTTATGAGGGTATTCCTCACCTGCTCACCCCCGTTGTCACCGACATGAAAGAAGCCAGCAACGCCCTGCGCTGGGCCGTTGCGGAAATGGAGAGGCGCTATAAATTGATGTCAAAAATGGGCGTCAGAAATCTGGCCGGCTTTAACCAGCTCATTGAAGATGCTGCCGCAAACGGCGAAGCCATTAGAGACCCGATGTTCCAATTGACCGCACCACTGCCGGAAGGCGAAGGTTTTCCGGTATTAAGCACCTTGCCCAGCATCGTTATCGTTATTGACGAATTAGCCGACATGATGATGATTGTCGGTAAAAAAGTTGAAGAACTCATAGCCCGTCTGGCGCAAAAAGCCCGTGCCGCCGGTATCCATTTGATACTCGCAACACAACGTCCGTCGGTCGATGTCTTGACCGGACTGATTAAAGCCAATGTGCCGACACGCATTTCTTTTCAGGTATCCTCACGTATCGATTCGCGCACGATACTTGATCAAGGTGGTGCGGAAACTTTGCTGGGCAATGGCGATATGCTGTTTTTACCTTCCGGTACCAGCATTCCAATACGTGCTCACGGCGCTTTTGTCGATGACCACGAAGTGCATCGTGTCGTTGAATTTTTAAAACAAACTGCACCACCAGATTATCTTGAAGACATCACCAAAGAATCTGGTGACACCAATGAGGGTTACAGTTCAAATGGCGGTCAAGACATCGGCAATGAAGGTGATTCTTTGTATGACCAGGCGGTGCAGTTTGTGACGGACTCACGCAAAGCCTCCATCTCCAGCGTACAAAGGCGTTTTAAAGTGGGCTATAACAAAGCCGCGACGATAATTGAAGAAATGGAAGCGGCAGGGATTGTCAGCGCGGCGGAATCTAATGGCTCACGGGTTGTGCTTGCCCCGCCGCCGGTCAAGGATTGATAACAGGTTCATGCGCCAACTGAAGGCATCCTGCCCCTTATATCTACATGCTGTTCAAGCAACCTAGCGGCGGCAACAAACCTGATGGATGCCTATCACATCCAGGCTATCCATCCATTCGTCTTTTTGCCGAATTCGCTCGGCTTCCAGTTTATTAAGCAGGACAATATCCCGCCAAAAACCGTTTTCAGACTTCGCAAAGTTTTGCCTGGACCAGGCGGTATCTTTCTCCAGAAAACAATGGCTGGCTTCACACTGACAAAAAACCTTATCGTTAAGTTGTCTCACTTCGTAAGCCCTCGGCTTGTGTCATTTTGGTGGGCAAAAGCGCTTTTTGTATTGCCTGGATAAAAAATTAAAAAACCGACAGATAAGCAATGGATATAAATTACCCTGCCCGATAAGTTTACTATGCGTATACAAAAATAGTCAATTTAAAGCAGACGATACCCAGAAGTAAGTCAATAGTAAACAGCCTGTTCTAGTGTTTGGAGGTCTCTATATCGGCTACGATGCTTGAGGACAAGACAACAACTTGGGGTGCTTGTGAAAAATGACGTCCACAGATTAATAAGCAAACCATTCAAATAGGCTATTTACAGCATACAAAAACAATCAACTAATAGTGTCGTAGACCGCAAGGTTATCTGTCAGTAAACTTTTTTGCATGGAAGCAACAGACATTTATCTTCGCATTAAACAGGCCAGGGAACATTTAGGACTGACACAATCCTCATTAGCTATTTTGGTAGGGGTTAAGCGTTCTTCTGCCAATCAGTGGGAATCATCCAGTCTTCGTAAAGAGCCTTCCACTGGAAATCTCATTAAAATTGCAGAAATTACCGGCGTCAGTTTCGAATGGCTGGCGACAGGGCGGGGCGAAATGGTGTGGGACGGAATAAAAGAATCAACTTCAGAATATAGCCTGTTGACACCCCGGGAAATCCTGCTATTGAAACTGTTTAAAAATTTGCCTGAACGCAAACAAAAAGCGTTGATTGAGTTTCTTAGCGGCAATTAAAAAGACAGGAAGACGGGTTGCGTGTATTGTTACAACGATGATTGAAGGGATGGATGCGGTAGGGATTGTTAGCGCTACGGAATCTAATGGTTCAATGGTTTGTCTGGCGCCGCCGGTTAAAGACGGGCAAGCCATGATTACGACAGCCTGACCCTAGGATCAACCAGCGTATAGGAAATATCCGTCAACAACAACCCTACCACATACAAAACTGATCCTAGAAACACCATCGTCCGGACGATGGCAAAGTCTTGGCTGTTAATCGCGTCTATCGTATAACTGCCCAACCCCGGAATACTGAAAAATGATTCCATCATCAGGCTGCCCATAAATAACAACGGCAGCACGACGACGATACCGGTTAATATCGGAATCATCGCATTGCGTAACACATGACGGAACAGGGCTTGGATTTCACTTAAACCCTTGGCTCTGGCGGTGCGCACATAATCTTTTTCAACTTCTTCCAAAAACAGCGCCCGATACCAGCGCACACCTGAGCCTATCCCTGAAAATACGCCGATAAGCACGGGTAAAATCAGGAACCTGGCTGCTGAAATGCCCTCGTCATAACCAGAAATAGGCACTAATTTTAATAACTTACCGACAACAAATTGACCGCCGATAATATAAAACAATGACGAAATTGACATTAGGATTACGCATAAAACGAGACCGGATTGTTCCAGGTAACTGCTTCGAAACATGACCATCAATAACGCAAGGCAGATATTGACCAGCAAGCCGACGCACAAAGTCGGCAATGCCAGCGCGAGGCTAGGCCAGGCGCGTTCTGTAATATCCGCACCGATATTTCTGCCGCCATCGGATACCCCAAAGCGGAACAGAAACAGGCCGACCGATTTTTGATAAAAAATAGTTTGGGTTATTTTTTCCTGGGCGGAAGCTTTTGAGTTCCATAGCAACGGTACATCATAACCGTGCTGCTGTTTCCAGTTTTGAACTGCCGCTTCGGTGACGTGCTTTTGTCCCAGCTGCATACGCGCCATATCATCAGGGCTGTTGACGATGAAGAACAGCACAAAGGTCAGGACATTGACGCCCATCAGCAACGGTAAGGTGTATAAAAATCGGCGGATAATATATTGGGCCATTAGACTTGTTTTAACTGAATATTAATATTTTTCAAACGGTTATATGTTTAAACCTTGTGGTGGTTTCGGAGTGAACTTTAAATTTGTACTCCATAATATATAAAAATCAATAGGTTAAAAATAGGCATCATTAAGTTT
>JAUYEP010000244.1 GCA_030689765.1 Methylovulum sp. | reverse complement strand
CATCAGTCACGCCAAGGTTAAGCATTGCATTGCTTAATGTCCTGCCCATCAGAAATTCCATTGAAATATAAAATGCCCGTTTAGTCTGGGCTTTTTTGTAAGTCCGGTGGGTGGCTTTCCAGCGCTCCATCAGTCGGTCACGAATGGCTTGCGATAATGCCTCCCCGGCATAAAAAGGTGAGCGGCAGTCTTCATCCCTGCCCAGCAAATGGATGTAATATTGCTTAAAATCAGCGACAAAATCCTTTTTTTTCATGCCAGGCACGGAGATTTCTGTGATTGAAGCGTTAGGTTTGCTCAAGATGAAACGTTTATAAGGCATCGTATATTCCTCGCGTAGTGGCTTGAATTAAAGTAATTATTCAGTCCCCCTCTTTGAAAAAGAGGGGTTAGTAACCTAAAGGTCATAAAGGGAGATTTTATTAGATACGCCCCCTCGCTTTGCTCTCCCCCTCAATCCCCTTTATGCCCTTGGGTGCTTTTTTAAAGGGGGAGGTGAATACTTACGAATTAAATAAAGTAAGGGGTTCAGCGTGATGGTATTGCCATGCGTTCTAAAATTTCCTGCCAGAGCCCATTGTAAGCAACGACGGATGGGCCTTTCTTAAGGTAACTGCCCAGGGGCCTGCGTTCCAGGCCCATGCGTTCAATATCGCTGGCATAAGGGATTATCGTGCCCAGCATTTCAGGATGCTTTTCAAGCAGATCCCGCATGATGTCTTTGTGCATTTTTTTGCGCCTGTCCACCATAGAAAAAAAGGGGATCAGTGTCAGTTTAGCCAGGTTTTTTTCTGCGATGAATATTTTTAGTTGTGCCAGCGCCCGCAAAGACAGTGTGGTTGGAATGGTTGGTGACAATAAAACATCGGCGGCCTCAAAAACGGCTTCAGACAGCAGTGAAATACTGGGCGGACAGTCCAGAAAAATAATGTCGTAATCTTCTTCCAGCGGCTTGAGCAATTTTTTAAGTTGTAGGGTTGGCTTTTTTTTGGCGTCCAGGATCAAATCCAGGTTTCTGAAGGAAAAATCCGACGGCAATAAGTCCAGGTTTTCAAAATCGGTGCCTTTAATCAAGCCATCCAATTCACGTTTCCCAGCAATCAGGTTTTTACTGCCGCCTTTAATTTTGGGTTTAATACGGAAATAATAACTGCTCGCGCCTTGTGGATCGAGATCCCAGACTAACGTCCTAAACCCGCTATGCGCGGCTATAAACGCCAGATTGACCGCACTTGATGTTTTGCCAACCCCTCCTTTTATGCTGTAAACAGCCAATATATTCATTGCATGTCCCTAACGGCAGAAGTTGTAGAATTTCGATGAAGCTACAATGATTGGAAATGTACCTGGCTGGGTTGCGGCATCACAGGATAAGCGGGTATTTTATCCTAACTCTGCCGTTTAAGGTTCTAAAGAGTTTGCGGCAGCTCAGGTTAGCCGGAGCGCGTAGGACGGAATACCCACATAAATAAGGCTGTCCGCATTAGCGCAGTCAAGTTTTCGGCTTTTGCAATCCACTGTAGGGTACGCTGTGCGTACCTTTTGCATTAAGTATTTGATATGGGTGTGCCGCCCATAGTTTTGTAGGGCGGATTCGCCGCTAGAGACTGTGAAAGTATTGTAAAAAATAGCTAAAAACCGTATTTGTATTTTTCAACCTATTAGTTTTTATATTGTAGCTGGAGCACACACCTTTTATGCCCTAGAGGGTAAGGTTTGTACTCCAAATATTCAATCCTTTCACAGTCTCTAGCGCGAAACCGCTTTACGGCTTTATGGCAAAGCAACATCAAAGGCTGGGCGGGCGGATCAGGCTTTCTGCCGGAATGCCCAGTTGGTCATGCAGTTTCCAAATCATGGGTAATGTCAGCGGACGTTTACGGTTGAGGATTTCATAAACCCTGTTTAACCGACCAATCATAGGCACCAAGTCTTTTGCAGTAAGCCCTGATTGCTCCATCCGAAATTTAATGGCTTCAACCGGATCAGGCAGACCGATTGGAAAATGCTTGTTCTCATAAGCTTCCACCAGCGTCAACAATATCTCAAACCGATCCCCTGCTGGCGTATGAGGCTCAGGTTCATTCTCAAAATAAGCGGATAGTTCACGCATGACGGCTTTATAGTCATCTTCAGTATGAATAGGGCGGATTTCCACAATGATTACTCCAGTTCTATGTTTTCGGCATTAATGGCATCGTACTGTGCATGTGTGCCAATAAACTTGATATAAACAGCATCAAACCGATAAGCAACCGCCACGACCAAGCGGTAATCATTACTTTTGATGTTAAACACAACACGGCGGTTCTTCAAGATACTGGCATTGCGATACTGAGCCTTGATGTCTGCGGGTTGCGTCCATGTAGCCCGTTTAGCCTCATCCACCCACGCTTTCAAATGCTGCTCTGCGTCGGGGTGAAGTGTCCAAAACTCGCGTAGGATTTTAACGGCAACAATTTTCATGGATGGATTATAGTCCCGTACTGGGATTAAGCAAGCCTTTCATTTATTTGAATAGTTCCCACGCTCCGGCGTGGAACGATAGCATGGGCATTACCTCTGACCGCATCCGCGAGCAAGGCTTTCTTGACGAAGTTGTCAGGGAACCTTTGGGCGGTGGGCATCGGGACTTTAAAAGCATTGCCGCAAATTTAAAGGAAACCTTAATACGCCATCTCGAAGAACTTAAGCGGCAGCCGATAGAAGACGTATTGGAAAGCCGCTATCAACGGATTATGGACTTTGGTGTTTTTACCGAATAAACCGAAAGATACCCGCTTTGGTAGCCGCCGATTTTTCTTTCAACACAAACTTAGTCATGCCGCCACTCAAGTAAACACGTCTCCACCACCAGCCTGATAGGTTTTTGAACAACATCCTTTTGCGTAGTTGGTGGGTTTTATAGTGCTTCATAATGCCAAGATAGGAATTCATACTGCTTAAAAAAGCGGCCTGTTGTTCCTTGCTTGGCTTATGCTCTATTACCAGCGCATTGTGTTTTTCTATTGCCATATAAAAATTACCTTGGGTACGCTTGGCAATGTAAATGCGCTGTGGCTTTATGATGGCGCCTAAAAACTGTACCCCTTTTGAATAATGCTGCAAATAGATTTTGTTAGGGTGCAGGGTAAGCTGTAATTGCTCTTGCAGCGTGGTTTTGATGAGGGGAATCAGCGACTTTAAATAAGCCTTATCCTGATGCACCAGAATAAAATCATCGACATAGCGACCGTAATAGCGGATGCCCAAATCATGTTTGATAAAATGGTCAAAACGGTTCATATAAAAGTTGGCAAAGACTTGGCTGGTCAGGTTGCCTATCGGTAAGCCGCAATGCGTTGCCGAATGGAACAAACTCTTATCAGGTGGCAAACCTTGCCACGCACTGCGTTTGCTTTTGACGGTACAGTTTTTGGTAGGGTCGTTGTCGATTATTTTTTGGCACAATTCCAACAGCAAGGCTTTATCGGTATTGAGGTATTTTTGCTCAATAAAAGCCTGTAGTTCCGCAAACAGCAGCGTTTTGTTAATGTGCATAAAAAAGCCTTTGACATCCAGCTTCAGCACATAACAATCGGTGCTGTAATTTTGTGAACATTGCCGGATGAAACGGTCTACCCGCTGTATGCCCAAATGTGTCCCTTTACCGGTGCGGCACGCGTAGCTGTCATAGATAAAGGTTTTTTCAAATAACGGGTTGAGCTTACTGACGATCAGATGATGCACCACCCGGTCGCGAAAGTCGGCGGCAAAGATTTCCCGTTTTACCGGCTGGTTGACAATAAAGGCAATGGACTTGCCGGGCTGGTAACTGCCGTCATTGATTTGGGCGCATAATTTCAGTAAGTTGGCTTCATAATCAACTTCAAATGCGAGGGCATTGAGGGTGTTGCGCTTATTGCTGCGGCAATCAAAATAGGCTTCAAACAATTCTGAAAGGGCTAAGGTCGGCCTTAAGTCTGCTATCGCATCAAACAGAGAAAGTTGCTGCATAATACTGGTACCAAAAAAAACACGGATAGCCTAAAAAGATGTACCCGCATAAAGGCAAAAAAGCCTGCCCACCCCACATAGCTCATTGTTCAAAACCCAAGATGATTTTCATGTAGCGTTCAATGGTCGCCATTTCCCCTTCTGAAAGTGAAGTCAATGGTTCTGAGGTGATGCGTTGATTATCTATCGCGCGGGCTTGGTCAAGCATGACATCGGACGCTTGGTTTAACGCATCACGCGCGGCAAGGTTAAAGCGCAGGGGTTGGGCGTTGGCATGAATCTGTGTGGTGAGGGGCAGAACAAGGGTGCTGGGGTGGTCGGCATCGTTTAACGCATTGGCTTGCAAAATAAGCGCAGGGCGAATTTTTCCTGCTTCTGTGCCTTTTGAAGGATTGAAATTAACTAAATGCACATTACCCCGTTTAAAGCCCATCGGCATTACTCGCTGCCAAGGATTGATTGACCTCTAAACTTTGTTGTGCCACTAAGTGCGACGCGTAATGGATTTGCTGCTGTAGTTTTTTTCTTTGCAGCATATCGGCATAGTAACGGAGCGATTCTGCAATAATTTCATTGGTGGGCTTATTGTTTTCTTTAGCGATGTCGTCCAATAACTGGCTGACATTATTATCGGTTGTAAAGGTGATGGTTTGCATAAGGTTTCTCCAAATGACAAAGCGGGACGGGGCATGTTACCCCGTCCGCAGGTTTTCCCGCATGATTCAAAGATAGCGGCTGCATCTAAACGTTGGTGACGGGGTTACAAACCCCGTCCCGCGCGGATGAGCCTGACACACTTCGACAACACATGACTGCCAGTCCTTTGAGGACTGGCAGTCATGGCTCATATTCCACGAAGTGTGTTGTACTCCTTCGTTAGCTTTGTTTAAAACCCCGGACCGCACGCACTCTATAGCTATTGGTCTTATTGTTGTTGTTCTGGTTGCCATTGTTGAAGTTCTGGTTCCACGCGTTGCTGCTGTCGTTCTCCGTAGCACTCCAATAGTTGTTATCTGCAAACCCACCCACAACGTTTTATAAAGGCGTTTTAATAACCGCAAGGCTCCTTCCGGTTATCTTGCTTAACTGCCCCAACAACCAACAGTCCCTTTATCGCTTTTAAACAAAAGCTTGCTCGCTTGCTGTCACCGTAGCCACAGCAATTCCGGCGTTTTTACTGGCTGGCATTACGCCAACCGGTAACCTGTTTGCCTATGCTGTCCATCAATACCGTCAATTCCGCCTGTTTTTTAAAGGGCAAAACTTTCATATCACTGCATAGGCGTATTTCCAGCTTGAGCAATTCAAAATCATCCAGAAACGCTTCCAAATGCTCTTTTTTATGCGTGGCTTTATTCGCCCGATAAATCGTCCTGACCAATTGCAACGCATCCCGTTTCATATCCTGACCCAAAGTATATTTATACTCTTTACTGAAATCTTTGGTGCATTCAAAAATCTTCAGAATCAATTGGTAAGTATCCCGATACACGGGCAAATCATAGTAAAGCGCCATATCTCTCCGTTAAGTCGCCCAAAGCCGGACGGGGCATGTTGCCCCGTCCGCAGGGTTTCCCGCATGATTCAAGGATAGCGGCTGCATCAAAAGCCGCTGTGAATCGCTGTTAGACATAAAAATCGTCCGCTTCGCGGAAAAAAGGGTTAAAGAGCTAAAGTGTTAAAAAGCCCGGACCGCACGCACTCTATAGCTACCGGACTTAAGGTTGCCGTCCTGGTAGCCATTGTAGAAGTTCTGGTACCACGCGTAGCCGCTGCTGCCCTCCGTAGCACTCCAATAGCTGTTATCTGCAAACCCACCCACAACGGTCTTTTGCTCATATAACAGTTCCAATTCAGTCTTGGTAGGCAAATGCCAACCCGTTACACTACCGGTATTATAAGCACTAGCCGCCGCAACAGCGGCAGTCCAAGTTAATGCAGTCGCCTCATCGGTAGCTTGTGCTTCCAAACCATGCTCGCCCGAACCATCGACATAATACACCTTGCCGCCTTTGGGGCCTGTGTCACCCAACACATATTTTGTACCAGGCACATAACTTACCCCAGCTGGGCCTTGCGGGCCGGTTGCGCCCGTATCGCCTTTTGCGCCTGCCGGCCCCGTTGCACCGGTCAGGCCGGTTAAACCTCTTGACCCTTGTGCGCCGGTTGCGCCCGTGTCACCTTTTACGCCCGTTGCGCCCGTATCACCTTTTGCACCTGCTGGCCCGGTCACGCCGGTCAGGCCTTTTAAACCTCTTGACCCTTGTGGGCCGGCTGCACCCGTGTCACCTTTTGTGCCTGCGAAACCCTTCAAGGCGATTTCAATATAGGCGGGGTGGCTGGTAGTGGTAGATTCTTTACTGTCTATCGTTAATGCCGTTGTATTCACAGGAGCAAGTGCGAGACCGTTATTGTTGGCAGAAAAATCAACCCAATCCATAACGAGTGACGTGACATCAACAGCAAAATAGGTGTTGCTTCGGCTAATGGGCGCACTCGTCGCTTCCACCAAGCCTATCACGGGGGCGGTATTTTTAGTGACCGTGTTTTCATCCCATACGCCGGTAACCGGGCTAACTTGCACTTGACCGCCGGTGGCTACCGATTTTACATAAAACACCAGCGTTGCCTTGGCAATGTCGCTGGACGTGATGCCATCAGGCAAGGTTGATAAGTTAAAGTTCAACAAACCAATTTTGCTGATGTCAACGGTGACGGCTTTGCCTGTAACCAACGTGTCAAGGTAAGTGTCGGCGATGATTGGCACGACCACGGCTTGTGCAGCCAGCGGGCAAAGGCTGGCCAACAAGAGTGCGCTTTGCAAGGGTTTAAATTTAAATGGCATGGGAATCTCCAAAAATAGAAGTAGAATTTAAAGGTAGTTTCAAACAGGAAAGCACTATTTATAGTTAGAAATTATGTCAATGCGATACTGCAAAGACATTTCGGATCATACCTTATCCGACATTCCGAACCCCCATGCAAAATTTTTATATTTACAGCGTTTTCAGATTGGGTTAATGACATTTTGTTAGGTAGCGGAGTCCAAAACATGTTTTGGACTCCGGCGAAATAACTAACCGATATTAAAAACGCTATAATTACAGCGTTTTCAGATTAGGTTAATAACGTTTTGTTAGCTGTAGGTGCGGATACAGCGGTTTTAACCTGCATTAATACGTAGGCCGGAATAAGATCGTCCAAAGCGTAGCGAAGGACGGTCGT
>JAUYEP010000238.1 GCA_030689765.1 Methylovulum sp. | reverse complement strand
TTCCCGAGATAAAGCAAAGAAAAATAAAGCTTGGTATGAGCTTGAAACTGCGTTTGAAAAAGAAGCAACTATTGTGGGCCGTATTACCGGCAAAGTCCGTGGCGGTTTCACCGTCGCTGTCGGTGCTTTGCGTGCTTTCTTGCCAGGTTCATTAGTCGATGTCCGGCCTATCCGCGATACCACTTTCCTGGAAAATCGTGATCTTGATTTCAAAGTTATCAAAATTGATCAAAAACGTAATAACGTTGTGCTGTCCCGTCGTGCTGTGGTTGAAAAAGAATACAGCGCAGAACGTGAAGAATTGCTGAAAACACTGGAAGAAGGCGCGGCTGTTGTTGGTGTGGTCAAAAACTTGACCGATTACGGCGCGTTCATTGATTTGGGCGGTATTGATGGTCTGCTGCATATTACCGATATGGCATGGCGGCGTGTGCGCCATCCATCCGAGTGCGTGGAAATCGGTCAGGAAATTAAAGTTAAGGTGCTGAAATACGACAAGGAAAAAAACCGTGTTTCTTTGGGCATGAAACAAATGAACGAAGATCCTTGGCAAAACATTGCCCGCCGTTACCCTGCCGGTACGCGCGTGTTCGGTAAAGTCAATAATCTCACTGATTATGGTTGTTTTGTTGAAATCGAAGAAGGCGTTGAAGGTTTGGTCCACGTTTCTGAAATGGACTGGACTAACAAAAACGTTAATCCTTCCAAGCTCGTACAGTTAGGCGATGAAGTTGAAATCATGGTGCTGGAAATTGACGAAGAACGCCGTCGTATTTCACTAGGCATGAAACAATGTAAGACCAATCCTTGGGATGAATTCGCTGCGACGCATAATAAAGGCGATAAAATTTCAGGAAAAATTAAATCAATTACTGATTTCGGCATCTTCATTGGCTTGGATGGCGGTATTGATGGCTTGGTTCACATGTCTGATATTTCTTGGGCAGAAGATGGCGAAGCCTCGGTGCGTGAATTCAAAAAAGGTGATGAGCTCGAAACGGTTATCCTGGCAGTTGATTCTGAGCGCGAACGTATTTCCTTAGGTATCAAACAACTGGAACAAGACCCTTTCCAAAACTTCCTTGCGAAGCATGAGAAAGGCAGCATGGTAAAAGGCGTAATTAAAGAAGTCGATGCGAAAGGCGCTGTCGTTACGCTGGCAGATTATGTCGAAGGTTATATCCGTGCCTCTGAAATTCAACGGGATCGCGTTGAAGATGCGCGTACCCTGTTAAAAGAAGGCGATACCGTAGATGCCAAATTTATCGGCGTAGATAAGAAAAGCAAGTCAATTTCCTTATCGATAAAAGCAAAAGAGCAAGAAGAAGAAACTCACACCATCAAAGAACATTCTCAGCATTCTCAGCAATCTCAGCAATCTCAGCAAACAGTTAGTTCACCAACATTCGCTGATATCTTTAAGCAAATGGAAAAATAAAACCATGAAGGCGAGGGTATATCTGCATATACCCTCTGATTTTATTTTTTTTTCATAGGATAGAATGTGACAAAATCCGAATTAATTGAAGTGCTTGCTAAACAACAACCGCATCTTGCCCTGAAAGATGTGGAGTTGGCGGTAAAATGTATCATTGAGAAAATGAATGAAGCATTGGCCACTGGAGAAAGGATAGAAATCAGGGGTTTTGGCAGTTTTTCTCTGCACTTGCGTCCACCGCGTGTAGGCCGTAATCCTAAAACAGGCGAGTCTGTTGCCTTGTCAAGAAAATATGTCCCGCATTTTAAGCCTGGTAAAGAGCTTCGGGATCGCGTCGATGCTTCTCGCGGAAAATGTAATATAGTCGATTAATAGATAATCAACGCAAGCACCCGTTAATAGCAACACATTAACCGTTAGCTTATCACGCTGTTCTGCGTTGATTCCCTCGGATCTATCCTCGTTGTAAGTATTCAGTCCCCCCTTTGAAAAAGAGGGGTTAGGGGAGATTTAATGAGACAAATCCCCCTCTGCCCCTCGCTTTGCCCTCCCCCTTTTTCAAAGAGGGAGGTGAATAATTACTCCTCGTTTTAACCTTAGATCGTGCTTTATAGGATTTGGTCGAAAATAACGTTCTCGTTACGACTGGATACAGATAATAACCCTTAATCCCTTTGAGGGATGTTACAGCGTTTTCAGATTAGGTTAATAACAGTAGATTTAGCTGGTGGAGTACAAACCTAGGTTGGTACTCCGTTACCTCACTAACCGATGTTGAAACTGCTGTATCTGTTGTCGGGAAGTTATTTTTAACCGAATCCTTACTCATATTCTGCATTGATTCAGCGTAATGCATAAACTAGAATCGCCCATCATCAAGCAAAAATGTATACAAAAAATAATCCGGCTATTGATTTAAACGGCGTGTTTGCGGTGACCAGTTTGGAGTTGGGATAGCTGATCCTGCGAATTATCATTAAAAACTCATGAATACGCCGCCTGAAAAATCCAGCCCCTCCGCACACACGCCGATGATGCAGCAGTATTTACGCATCAAAGCTGATTATCCCGATACCTTGCTGTTTTACCGTATGGGTGATTTTTACGAACTTTTTTTTGATGATGCCAAAAAAGCCTCACAACTGCTTGATATTACCTTAACAAAACGAGGGCAATCAGCGGGTGAGCCGATTGCAATGGCGGGGATTCCTTATCATGCCGCAGAAGGCTATCTGGCCAGATTACTGCGCAACGGTATATCCGTAGCCATTTGCGAACAAATCGGTGATCCGGCAACATCCAAAGGTCCCGTTGAGCGCAAAGTGGTGCGTATTATTACGCCAGGCACGGTAACCGATGAAGCGTTGCTGGAAGACCGCAAGGACAATCTATTGGTAGCGTTGTGTTCCTGCCAGCATCAACACGGTATTGCCAGTCTGGATTTGGGTAGCGGTCGGTTTGTTTTGCAGCAAGTGAACTCGGACGATCAATTGCTCAGCGAATTGAGCCGCCTGAATCCTGCCGAATTACTGTTCAGCGAAGATTGGGTTTTGCCCGACCCTTTGAAACAGCGTGGCGGCCTGTGCCGTAGGCCACCTTGGCATTTTGATGGGATAAGCGCCAGACAACGGGTGCTGGCACAATTCAATACGCTGGATTTAAAAGGCTTCGGCTGCGAAGAAATGCCTGTAGCCGTCGCCGCTGCGGGGGCTTTATTGCAATACGTTAAAGACACCCAGCAAAGCGCGTTGCCCCATATTCAAGGGTTACGCATTGAAAGCAGTGATGACAGCATCATGCTGGATGCCGCCAGTCGACGCAATCTTGAACTGGATACCCATCCCTCAGGACACACACAATACACCTTGTTCGGTGTCCTCGATAAAACTGCGACGGCAATGGGCGGCCGCTGTTTAAGGCGCTGGCTGAATAGGCCGCTACGCAATCATGCCACGCTGAACGGCCGCTATGCTTGTGTCGGTGCGCTACTCAATGACAACTTATATCGTGATGTGCAAAGGCATTTGCAGCATGTCGGCGATATTGAGCGGGTCAGCTCGCGCATCGCTTTAAAATCGGCACGTCCCCGTGATTTGCTGGTATTGCGTAATACCTTGGCTGTGCTGCCTGCCTTGCAGCACACATTGTCGGATAGCGATGATCCCCAACTGGGGCTTTTAAGCGTCCAAATCGGTGTACAACCCGACTTGCTGGCGTTGCTTGTCAAAGCCGTTATCGACAATCCGCCGGTATTGATCCGTGATGGCGGCGTTATTGCGTCCGGCTATCATCAGGAACTCGATGAGTTGCGCTATTTAAGCCAACATGCCGACCAGTTCTTAATCGATATGGAAGCGAGGGAAAAAGCCGCAACCGGCATCAGCACGCTTAAAGTCAATTACAACCGTGTGCATGGCTATTACATTGAAATATCGCACAGTCACACCGAAAAAGTGCCAGCACATTACACACGCAAGCAAACTTTAAAAGGCGCCGAACGTTATATCACCGAAGAATTAAAAACCTTTGAAGACAAGGTGCTCAGTGCGCGGGAAAAATCACTGGCCTTTGAAAAATCTTTGTATGAGGCGCTGCTGGGTATTCTGGCTGAGTCATTGGTTCCGTTACAGCAATGTGCTGCTGCGTTAGCGGAACTCGATGTATTGGCGACCTTTGCAGAACGTACCGATACCTTGAACCTATCGCGCCCGACGCTGGTGGAAAAATCCGGCATCGAGATAGAAGCGGGCAGGCATCTCGTTGTTGAACAAGTCTCTGAACTGCCGTTTGTGCCCAATGATCTGTTGTTTTCGGGGCAGCGCCGGATGCTCGTGATTACCGGCCCCAATATGGGCGGTAAATCAACCTATATGCGCCAGGCCGCGCTCATCGTGTTGATTGCGCATATCGGCTGTTATGTGCCGGCAAAAGCACTAACTCTGGGGCCAGTGGACAAGATTTTTACCCGTATCGGCGCATCGGATGATCTGGCTAGCGGCCGTTCCACGTTTATGGTCGAAATGTCGGAAACCGCCAATATCCTGCATAACGCCACCGCAAACAGCCTGATATTAATGGACGAAATAGGCCGTGGCACCAGCACTTTCGATGGTTTGTCATTAGCTTGGGCTTGTGCCGATTATCTCGCCAAAAAAACCAAAGCCTATACCTTATTCGCCACGCATTACTTTGAATTGACCACACTGGCGGATGAACATAAGGCTATCCACAATGTGCATCTTGATGCGATGGAGCATGGCGATGGCATTGTTTTTCTACATGCCGTTAAAGAGGGCCCTGCCAATCAAAGCTACGGCCTACAGGTCGCCGCATTGGCCGGTGTGCCGCGTTCTGTGATCGATAAGGCTAAGGTCAAATTGCAACATCTGGAAAACAATGCCTATATCGAGCAGCAAAAGGGATCCGGTATCAATCAACTGGATTTGTTTTCATCAAAGGAATGCCATCCTGTGGTAGGTTTGATGGAAGACATCAATCCAGATGACCTCAGCCCCAGGCAGGCGCTGGAGTTGCTTTACCGGCTTAAGAAAATGGTTTGAGCGCAAAGCTAGCCAATGTCTAATGCTCATAAAAAGCGTTAGACATTGGACTCCAGCGCGGATGTTAAAAGAATACGGTTTCATATTTACAGCGTTTTCATTCTTCATTAAGGCTAGCCACTCAAGTTGGGACAGGTTAAGCCGTTCGTGGTGATCCTTCGGCTGCGCTCAGGACTAAAGGCCTTGTCGAACCATGAACGGCTTAACCGCTCATCCTTCGACAAGCT
>JAUYEP010000233.1 GCA_030689765.1 Methylovulum sp. | reverse complement strand
TTCCCGATCTGGCGCACGATGCGTTTGACATCAACCCACAAGTCTTTTGAGGTATACAGCCTCGCGGACAGGTGGCGGGTTATTTGGTCATGGCTGACTTCACCGTCGAGCATCGCCGATAGGCTGGTCGCCGTCGCCAAGCCTTGGTTGCAAATCAGGTAGTCCGTGTAGAGTTCTGTTTTTTCTTTATCCATCCTGAAATGATACGCTTTTTGGGATGGGGCTGCGTAACATCAGTTAATAATCCTGTTAAACATGGCTATGTCGCCGATTTAAAGGGTTACCCGTATTCAAGTTTTCACGATATGTTGAAAAAGCAGGGACGGGAATCTTTGATACAACAGTTTAAGGAATATTCTGAGTATAAAAATTTATATTTGGATGAAGACCTGGAGTAAAAAAAACATGTTTTTTTACTCCGAAAAACAAACCGAAATCGCCAACCTCATCAGTGCCCACCGCGTCCAAGCCCAATTAGAGCAAAACTACAGGCGACAAGCTTTTCGCTGATAACAAACATAGCCCAAAACCACTAGCATCAACCAGCCTGTCACTAAAAGCCCAATCACGCCGTCATAAGCACTCACCAAGTACGCATAATCGGTGCTGTAATCGGTATTGAACAGGGTTTTGCTCATTTTTATTTGCCACACCCAGCAGGTATGGCAACCGACACATAATCCTAAACTGGTGTTTGCCCGTGTCCTCAGCAAGCCTAAAAAAATGCCGACCATCAATAAGGCGAAAAATGCCGATGCAATCTCGGGATTTAGCAGATTGGCAAAGGCATCGCCCATAAGATGAAAACCACTGGACAAGTTAATGGCCTGGGCGGGTATTTCGGTTTTGGTTTTTATAAAATGTAACGCGGCATAATAGGCGGCGCTGATGACGATAGCGGCGACAACGGGCAGTTTTCTGGTCAAACTAACCAATAGAATGCCGCGAAACAACGGCTCTTCAATTAACGAAATCAGCAAGGCAAGCAATAAGGCAAGCCCTGTTTTTTCAGCCAACCACACGAGGGTCCACGACTGCGTGTCGTCGATGACATTGATGCCAAGCGTATACAGGACAATGAAGACGGGTAGCAAGGTAATCAAGCCCAGACCGAAGCCTTGCAATAATTGCTTTAAAAAAAGCGGTCTTGCAGCAAACCCCAAGTCGTGTTTGTTGACTTTAAGATAGGTCATTGCCGGAAAAATGCTCAACACTAAAAAAACCTGGGTGGCCTTATTGATGACTTTTTGCAAAGACAAATCGCCGGACACCTGGATGATGAAATAGCCAACAATACAAGCCAGCGTAGCCGCAAGCAGTAACACTACCAACGGCACGAGCGCGTAAATAAGATAACGCATCATGGTTTCATTATCACTCAGACGTGAACAGGCAAAGTGTGCATGCCAAAATCACCCCATAACATCTGCACGGCGGCTAACGCGGTGATTGAGGCGGTCTCCGTCCTTAAAATCCGGCTACCCAAGCGCACCGGAACAAATCCCGCCGCTTTGGCGATGTCACGTTCATGTTCGGCAAAACCGCCTTCAGGCCCGGTCAGTAACGTAACTCGCATGTCAATCGGTTGCAATTGGGTTAACGACGTTTGTGCGTAAGGATCGAGAAACACTTTCAAGCCTTGCTGATGGTTGACCCAATTTTGTAACAATTCTATTTCGGCCAACGCGGGCAATACCGTCCTGCCGCTTTGTTCGGCGGCATGTTGGACAATTTTTTGCCAGTGCTGCAAGCGTTGTGGCTTTTTTTCGCCTTTAAATTGCACGACGCAGCGCTCGGTCAATAACGGCGTAATGTGCCTAACGCCCAGTTCCACGGCTTTTTGTACCGACCAATCCATCCTGTCGCCGCGAGCGACACTCAAGCCCAGCGTGATATGCAGCGGCGATTCCACGTTGCGCTCATGCCTTTGGTGGACGGCAATCAGCACCGTTTTACGGCTGACTTCGCTAACGGCACCGTGATATTCCCCGCCATCACCATTGAATAAAATAATGGCATCCCCTTTCTTTAGCCGCAATACTGACCTGACATAATGCGCACTATCGTCATCCAACTCGACCGGCTTGCCTGCGCCCATTGACAATGGAATATATAATCTGGAGATGCGCATTAATCCCTCACGGCGTGTTGTATGCCTTGCCACGCCACTGCCGCGAGCAATTCCAGCTCGGCTTCACTGATAACATAGGGCGGCATGAAATAAATGACATCACCCAGAGGCCGCAGCAACACGCCTTTGGACAATGCGTAACGGTACACTTTTAGCCCACGCCGTTCCTGCCACGGATAAGGCTCGCGGGTTTGTTTGTTTTTGACCAGCTCAATCGCCAAGATCATGCCGGTCTGCCGCACCTCTGCAACGTGTGGATGCTCATGAAACCGCGCCGCTACGCCTCCCATCGTCTTAGCCAGTTGCCGGTTTTTTTCGATAATCTTCTGCTGCTGAAAAATGTTGATCGTCGCAAGGCCAGCCCGGCACGCCAGCGCGTTGCCCGTGTAACTGTGCGAGTGCAAAAATGCGGTCAGTTTGGTGTAATCATCGTAAAAAGCCTGATAGATATTATCGGTCGTCAGCACCGCCGACAACGCCAGATAGCCCCCTGTCAAGCCTTTGGACAAACACATAAAATCAGGTGTCACCGCCGCTTGCTCACAGGCGAATAACGTCCCGGTACGTCCAAAACCGACCGCAATTTCATCGGCGATTAAATGCAACGCGTATTTATCGCAAGCCTCGCGCAGTAATTTTAAATATACCGCATCGTACATACGCATATTGCCTGCACATTGCACAAGTGGTTCGATAATGACCGCACAAACGCTATCGGCATGTTGCGCCAAGGTTTGCTCCATCAGCGCAAAGCGGCGCGTGGAATAATCCGCCCAAGACTCGCCAGGCTCGCTATGATAACAATCAGGGCTGGGGACGGTGATTACATCCATAAGCAACGGCGCGTAAATATCTTTGTATAACGCGACATTACCGACCGCTAACGCGCCCAGAGTTTCGCCGTGATAACTGTTTTCCAGCGTGATGAATTTGGTTTTTTGCGTTTGTCCGAGGTTGCGCCAGTAATGAAAACTCATTTTTAGCGCGACTTCAACCGCCGCCGAACCGTTGTCGGCATAAAAACAGCGGTTAAGCCCAGGCGGTGTGATTTCAACCAGTTTTTCTGCGAGTTTAATGGCGGATTCGTGCGTGAATCCGGCAAAAATCACCTGTTCCAAGGTGTCAAGCTGGTTTTTTAGCGCGGCATTGATGGCAGGATTGGCATGACCGAATAAATTAACCCACCAGGAACTGATTGCATCCAGATAACGGTTACCATCAAAATCTTCAAGCCAAACACCCTGACCTTTTTTGATGGGGATTATCGGATAGTTCTCGTGATCTTTCATTTGTGTACAGGGATGCCACAAAACGGCAAGATCGCGTTGGGATAATTCGTGGTTGTTCATAAAAACCCCTGTCATTCAAGCAACTAGATACTGTAGGGACGTTGCAGTGCAGACGTTGCGGTGCAACGTCTCTACGGTAAGGGAACCTCAACGTGTAAGGTTTTCCAGAATTGCCAATGTAGGTGCTGCTTGGTTCATTGTATAAAAATGCAGGCCTGGCGCACCATTGTCCAGTAACCGCTGACAAAGGTTGCTCACCAACTCCAGGCCGAAAGCCTGTATAGCTTCGCGGTCGTCGCCATAGCCTTCCAGACATTTCCTTAACCAGCGGGGAATATCAGCGCCGCACATTTCCGAAAACCTGAACAGCTGTGCATACTGGGTAATCGGCATGATGCCAGGTACGATTGGAATGTCGATGTTGCTTTTTTCGCATCTATCGACAAAATAAAAATACGCTTCGGCATTATAAAAATACTGGGTGATTGCCGCATCAGCGCCAGCTTCGACTTTACGCTTGAAATTTTTAAAATCGTCGTTGCCGTTGGCGGCTTGAGGATGAACTTCTGGATAAGCGGCAACGTGAATCTGAAAATGGTCGCCTGTTTCTTGACGGATAAATTCGACCAGTTCGTTGGCATAGCGGAATTCACCGGCGGACATCGTACCCGATGGTAAATCACCTCTTAACGCAACGATTTTACTGATGCCATTGTCCCGATAACCGCTAAGAATCGCGCGAATATTGGCTTTTGTTGATGCGACACACGATAAATGCGGCGCTGCGGCAATACCTTTCGCCTGAATATCAACCACAGTGTCGAAAGTTTTATCGCGGGTTGAGCCGCCTGCGCCAAAGGTCACGGAAAAAAAATCAGGATTGAGTGTTGCGAGTTTGCTATAAACAACTTGCAAACTTGCCGCACCCTCTTGCGTTTTCGGCGGGTAAAATTCAAAGCTGAATAACTGGGGGTGTTTTTTTTGTGATTGCATTGTTATGGTTCCGTTTTTTACGCTACTGCGTTGCAGGTGAGGGTGGCAACCAGTTTTCTGCAAGAATGTTTTCAATAGGCCAAGGGCATGCTTCAGGAAATCTATCAAAAGCCACGCATGCTTCTTTTTCTGCGGCGGTTCTTGCATCTAGCCAAGCATCTTCCCACCATTCAGCATCAGCTAATGAAGAATTTAAACTGGGCGTTTTCTTTAAGCGGCGAAGTATGGCTTTTCGTTGTTCCTTAATCGTTAAAAACCAGCTAGAACCTTGACGTTCTGGCTGGTATTGCCATTTGAGCAAATGCAACAACAGCACTGCCATACGGCTAGCCAGTTCCCGCTGTTCACTTTTACCCACGTCCTCTATTTCCTCAGCGATATGTTCTATGTCAATGGCTGACAAAAGGCCTGAACGGAGTAAGTGAGCTTGTTCATTAGCCCATGCGATGATGTCGTTTTCGTAAGCTGTTGCCATTTTTTTTCTTCCACAAAAACTATTCAAATGATTTTGCAGGGTTTAGCACCATTACCCACAGTTAAGCTATCTAAAGACTGGAGTCCAAAAGCTTTAGCTGTTAGCGTGTCAACATTTGGCTATTAACAAAAACAGCTAAAGCTGTTTTACTCCGGCTTAACTGTGGGCAGTGAGGGTTTAGCGCCCATCCCGCAACACAGACTAAGTAAAGGATTAATGTAACTACTCAGCAGTTAGAAAAACGAAACGCTGATGCCAAAAGTAGGCGCCTACTTTTGGCATCAGCGTTCCATTGTGTTTGATGGCTGGGTAGTTACTGATCAATAACGGTAGTGATCCGCTTTATAAGGCCCTTCTACCGGAACATTAATATAGTTAGCCTGTTCTTCGGTCAGTACAGTCAAATTCACACCCAATTGTTTGAGGTGTGACCTGGCAACTTTTTCATCCAGTTTTTTAGGCAGGATATAGACTTTATTTTCGTAACTGGCGGAATTTTTCCACAGCTCGATTTGCGCCAATACCTGATTGCAGAATGAGTTGGACATGACAAAGCTAGGATGCCCTGTACCGCAGCCCAGATTGACCAAACGGCCTTCTGCCAAAATTATCAAGCGTTTGCCGTCTGGGAAGATAACATGATCGACTTGCGGCTTAATGTTTTCCCACTCATATTGGCGTAATGAAGCAATGTCAATTTCAGCATCAAAGTGACCAATATTGCAGACGATTGCCTGATCCCTCATCACTTTCATGTGTTCATGGGTGATGATATTAAAATTGCCTGTCGCAGTGACAAAAATATTGGCAAGTGAGGCAACGTCTTCCATAGTCACTACGCGATAGCCTTCCATTGCGGCTTGCAAAGCACAGATAGGATCGATTTCGGTAATCCAAACGGTAGCACCCAGACCGCGTAACGATTGGGCGCACCCTTTGCCAACATCGCCGTAACCGCAAACCACGGCGATTTTACCGGCAATCATTACATCAGTGGCACGCTTGATGCCGTCAACTAAAGATTCGCGGCAACCGTACAGATTATCGAATTTTGATTTAGTGACAGAATCGTTGACATTGAAAGCAGGGACTTTTAAGGTGCCTTTGGTCACCCGTTCATATAAACGCAACACGCCTGTTGTCGTTTCTTCTGACAAGCCTTTGATATCCGACATTAACTCAGGGTATTTGTCGTGCATCATGTTCGTCAAATCACCGCCGTCATCCAAAATCATATTAGGGTACCAGCCATCAGTGCCTTCAATGGTTTGTTCGATGCACCATTCCGCTTCGGCTTCAGTTTCGCCTTTCCAAGCAAATACCGGAATGCCTTCCGCAGCAATGGCTGCTGCGGCATGATCCTGTGTTGAGAAGATATTGCAGGATGACCAACGTATTTCTGCACCTAAAGCGGTCAACGTTTCAATCAATACTGCGGTTTGAATCGTCATGTGCAGACAACCGGCTATACGCGCACCTTTCAGCGGCTGTTCAGCACCGTATTCTTCACGCAAAGCCATCAACCCCGGCATTTCCGTCTCGGCAATATTGATTTCTTTACGACCCCATCCGGCCAATGCAATATCGGCTATCTTGTAATCTGATTGGCTATAATCTTGAAAGCTCATTATCTATCCTGTATGTAGTGTTTATTAAAGGCCAGCCGCATCTTTTAAGGCATCAACCTTGTCGATTTTTTCCCAGCTAAACGTGTCTTCAGTACGGCCGAAATGACCGTAAGATGCGGTGGTCTGATAAATGGGTTTTAGTAAATCAAGTTGGGCAATCAATCCCTTAGGCCTTAAATCAAAATGTTCACGAACAATTTGCACCAGACGGTCTTCACTCAGCTTGCTAGTACCAAAGGTTTCAACGCTGATAGAAGTCGGTTCAGCAACACCGATGGCGTAAGAAACTTGAATTTCACAACGTTCCGCCAAACCAGCCGCAACAATATTTTTTGCGACATAACGTGCCATATAGGCGGCTGAACGATCGACTTTTGATGGGTCTTTACCGGAGAATGCACCGCCGCCATGTCTTGCCATGCCGCCGTAAGTATCAACAATAATTTTACGGCCCGTCAAACCGCAATCACCGACAGGGCCGCCAATGATAAATTGTCCGGTTGGGTTAATAAAATATTTGGTGTCTTTATGCAACCATTCTTTAGGCAGCACATGTAGGATAATTTCATCCATCACCGCTTCATGCAGCGCTTTTGCGCCGATTTCAGGTGAATGTTGGGTGGATAAAACAACGGCATCAATCGCTACGGGTTTATTATTTTCATAACGGAACGTAATCTGACTTTTTGCATCAGGACGTAACCAGGGCAACGTTTTGTTTTTACGCACTTCTGCCTGACGTTTGACCAGCAAATGTGCATACGTAATAGGCGCGGGCATGTACACATCGGTCTCGTTACTGGCATAGCCAAACATTAAGCCCTGGTCGCCGGCGCCTTGCTCATGGTTGTTACTTTCGTCAACGCCCATTGCAATATCCGCAGATTGTTTGCCAATAGCATTTAATACGGCACAGCTTTGACCATCAAAGCCTATATCACCATGATCATAGCCTATGTCACAAACGACTTTTCTTACCAGCGCTTCGGTATCAACCCACGCATCAGTAGTAATTTCACCCGCCAAAACAACCATGCCGGTTTTTACCAGCGTTTCACAAGCGACCCGGGATTTTGGATCTTGTGCTAATATCGCATCAAGCACAGCATCGGAAATCTGATCGGCCACTTTATCTGGATGCCCTTCTGAAACTGATTCTGATGTAAAAATGAAATTGCTGCTCATGCTACTAACCTCGTAAATATAAAATCCAGACAGACAAAAGGCTGCAAGCGCAGCCTTGTGATTTATGGTGGGCCCTGTAGGACTTGAACCTACGACCTGCCGATTATGAGTCGGACGCTCTAACCAACTGAGCTAAGGGCCCTTGTATCCGTTACCTATTCACCATCCAGGAAACATCTTAACTGCTCTGATCTTGATGGATGCCTTAATTTTCTTAATGCTTTGGCTTCGATCTGACGAATGCGCTCACGTGTCACATCAAACTGTTTGCCGACTTCTTCCAGGGTATGATCGGTATTCATATTGATACCAAAGCGCATACGCAAAACTTTTGCTTCCCGCGCTGTAAGTCCTGCCAATACGTTTTGTGTCGATTCACGAAGACCGGCAATGGTAGCCGCTTCAACTGGGGACAATACTTTACCATCCTCTATAAAATCCCCCAAATGAGAATCTTCATCATCACCTATCGGCGTTTCCATTGAAATAGGTTCTTTAGCAATTTTCAATACCTTACGCACTTTGTCTTCGGGCATCTCCATGCGTTCAGCCAACTCTTCAGGTGTCGCTTCCCGCCCCATTTCCTGCAAAATCTGCCGGGATATACGGTTCAATTTATTGATTGTTTCGATCATATGCACCGGAATACGTATGGTTCTGGCCTGATCAGCAATGGAGCGGGTAATCGCTTGTCTGATCCACCAGGTCGCATAAGTGGAAAACTTATAGCCACGACGGTATTCAAATTTATCAACCGCTTTCATTAGCCCAATGTTGCCTTCCTGAATCAAGTCCAGAAACTGTAAGCCGCGATTAGTGTATTTTTTTGCTATTGAAATAACCAACCGCAGGTTGGCTTCTATCATTTCTTTCTTGGCACGTCTTGCTTTTGCTTCGCCAATAGACATGCGTCGGTTAATATCCTTTAACCCATTAATCGTCAAACCATATTCCGCTTCAATTTCAGCTAATATCCTTTGGGCTCTTCTAAGCTCTTTTTCATAAGGTTTTAGGCTTTCTGAATACTCGTGCCCAACCTCTAAAAACTGATCTAACCATGCCGGATCAGATTCATGATCAGCAAATGAGACAATAAAATCCTTACGCGGCATTTTTGCATATTTAATAAAGGCCTCTAAAATCAGCTTTTCCTGCTCGCGAACCCTAGTAATACCATTAGGAATTATCGCAGTCAGTTTTTTCAAATAATGCGGCATCCATTTAAATTCCATGAATAACTCAGCTAATGCTTCAAACGCATTTTCTGTTTTTTCACTGGTATAGCCCTGTTTTTTAATGGCAGATGAAGCGACTGCGAGTTGTTTTCTCAATACTTCAACTTTTTCTTGAACTTCTTCGTAATTAAGCCCTTTTAATTCATCCTCGGGCACCGCATCTACAACCACATCATTAACAGGTGGTGCATTAACAAGATCTTCCGGCTCGGTCAAATCAATAAAACCAGAAATTAAATCGGTGAGCCGAACGCCACCCTCTTCTCCAGAAATGGCGTCGAAAGATTTTAAAAAATCTTCAACCACAACACAAGAGCGTGATATCGCTTTAACAAGCTGCTGTTGCCCTTCTTCAATCCGTTTGGCAATTTTTAGCTCATCAGCACGGGTCAATAGCTCTACTGAACCCATCTCTCGCATGTACATGCGTACTGGATCGGTTGTTCTACCAAATTCGCTGTCAACTGAAGCCAATGCGGCAACCTCTTCAGCGTCTTCATCATCGGTGGTAACTGTTGCTGAATCCGTGATAAGAGAATCTTCATCCGGCGCAACTTCATAAACCTGAATCCCCATATCATTAATCATGCCAATGATATCTTCAATTTGTTCAGGATCAACAATATCACTAGGCAAGTGATCATTCACCTCAGCATAAGTTAGGTAACCCTGCATCTTACCTTTGGCTATTAATTGTTTAAGCTGGGATTGCTGTTGTTCTTGATTCATCATTTTCTCACCGAATACCCTGTTCAACGCCACCGCTGAACCGGAAATTGTACTACAAATTTTGTATTGCGTCAGCTTTTCTACCTTACAGCCAACAGCCGTTTAAGCTCTTCTTTCTCTTGCGGACTCAAGCCCATCGTCTTTTCCTTAACTAACAATCGGGCACAACGGGACTCCCTTCCTTGCGCCAGCAATTTATCTAAAGCCCCAGAAAACTCTGCTTCCACCCCATCCTCTGGTGTCAATAAATCCAATGAAGCCAATTTTTTAACAATAGCCTCATCGGCATGATCCCGATAAGCCTCTAGCAGAACACCATAATTTGTCGGCTTTTTATCAGCAATCACTTGTAAGATATTTTTAAACCTTTCGATACCATCAAACTCCAAAAGATTCCAATTAATCTCTTTTTGCTCCACTATCTCAATAAGCTTGGGATTCTGAAGCAATAAAGCGATGACAAAACCTGGCACTGATGGCCGGCCACTTTTTAGCCGATGTTTCCTTTCCTGTTTTTTATAAGCGAGTATAGCTTCATTATCCAAAATATGCAGTTTAGCCAAGCTAGATAATTCTTTAACCATCATCTCCCTAAGCGCACCGATAGGCAATTGCGTCAAATATGACTCGGCCTCAGTTATCAAATTGTGGCGCATCTCCATATCGGTGAATTTCAAGTCGCTTGAAAAATGTTTAAAAAAATAATCCGATAAAAGCTCAGCCTCTTCTACGCGCTTTGAGAACTTACCAAGCCCTTCTTCACGCACCAGTGAATCTGGATCATGATTTTCTGGAAGCAGCATGACGCGAATTTTCCGACCACCTTTTAAGGACGGAAAAACTGAGGCTATCGCTTTCCATGCGGCCTCCTTGCCAGCATTATCACCATCAAAACAAAATACCAGCTCCGATGAAAACCGGAACAGCAAGTCAAGATGCGCTTGCGATGTAGCTGTTCCTAGCGCTGCAACGGCATAGTCAATGCCAAACTGCGCAAGCGCAATGACATCCATATAACCTTCAACCATCAGGATTTTCTGCGGCTTTGGGTTCTTTTTGAGCAACTCGTATAAACCGTAAACTTCACGGCTTTTGTGAAATAAGGGTGTTTCAGGAGAATTCAAGTATTTAGGCAAAGAATCATCCAGCGCCCTGCCGCCAAAACCTATAATTCTGGCGCGCTTATCTCGGATAGGGAACACGAGCCTGTCGCGGAACCGTGCGTAAATACTGCCGTTATCATTAACCCCAAGCAATCCCGCATCCACCAATAATTGCTGGTTAAATTGCTTTACTAAAACCTGATATTGATTCGGCGCGTAACCTAGCATGAAATTGCCGGCAATTTCGTTTTTAACGCCTCTGGTTTTTAAATACGCAACCGCTTTTTTTCCATCTGCACTGGCCCGCAATTGTTCAACATAAAAAGCAGCAACCTGCTCCATGACAAGGTAGAGGCCATTTAAATCAGTTTTAGCATGTGCCGCTACGTTAGAAGCTGATTCCCTAGGCACATCAAGGCCGGCAAACGTAGCCAAATCCTCAACAGCCTCAACAAAATCAAGATGGCTAAAGTCCATTAAAAAGCTAATGGCATTGCCACTGGCGCCGCAACCAAAGCAATGGAAAAACTGCTTTTTACGGCTTACAGAAAAACTGGGGGTTTTTTCAACATGGAACGGACAACGGGCGACATAGTTTGTACCCGTTTTTTTTAGCGGAACGTGCGAATCAATTAAATCGACTATATCAACCCGCACCAAAAGTTCATCAATAAACTCGCGAGGAATCCTACCACCGGACATGTGCTACCCGGGCTATAAACAAATTATCCGGCCAGCGTTGCTTTGATTTTAGCGCTGACAGCAGACATATCAGCCCGACCTTGCATTTTTGCCTTCAACAGCCCCATCACCTTACCCATATCCTTTACAGACTCGGCACCTGACTCAATGACTGCTTCATTAACCATGGCATCAATTTCTGCATCGGTAAGCGGTTGGGGAAGAAAATCCTGAATAACCAGCACCTCAGCCTCTTCAATAGCTACCAGATCATCCCGGCCTGCATCTGCAAATTGCCTGATAGATTCGCGGCGTTGTTTAAGCATCTTATCGAGCACCAGAATGGTCCGCCCATTATCCAGCACGATACGCTCATCAACTTCAACCTGTTTGACCGCAGATAAAATTAAGCGGATTACGCCCAATCTTGCCTTATCACCGCTTTTCATCGCGGTTTTCATCTCATCCTTGATTCTGTCTGTTAACAAATCCATCATATCAGCCTTGCTAGACTGTTGGGCGACCACGGCGTAAGTTTTTTAATGCGTATCGCTCCCTGGCCAATTTTTTCAAGTGACGCTTTACAGCCGCAGCACCTTTGCGCTTACGTTCAGCCGTTGGTTTTTCATAAAATTCACGACGGCGGACTTCTGCTAATACGCCTGCTTTTTCACAAGCGCGTTTAAAACGGCGAATAGCAATATCAAAAGGTTCGTTTTCTTTAATTTTTACTGACGGCATTATTAATGATCCAACTATGTTAACATTCAAATATGGATTCAATGATCCATTGAGCTTAAAAAGCCAGCGATTATACCTTTAACTTTACTAATTATCAAAAACTGAATGTACGTTTTAGGCATAGAAACCTCTTGCGATGAAACCGGTGTCGCCATTTATCATGCCCAACACGGTTTAATAAACCATTATTTATACAGCCAAGTCGATATGCACAGCGAATACGGCGGCGTTGTACCCGAACTTGCGTCACGCGACCACATCCGTAAATTAGTTCCACTCATTAAACAGTCATTACAAGGAAGTTGCCTGAACAGCGGCAATATAAACGGTATAGCTTACACTGCCGGCCCTGGATTGATGGGCGCTTTACTGGTCGGCGCCGCGACGGCAAGAAGCCTGGCATGGGCATGGCAAATCCCTGCTGTTGCTGTGCATCACATGGAAGGCCATTTACTGGCGCCAATGCTGGAAGAGAATCCGCCGGCCATGCCTTTTGTCGCCTTGCTGATTTCGGGCGGGCACACGCTGCTGGTGCAAGTGGAAGGCATTGGGAATTACACGCTTTTAGGTGAATCGCTTGATGATGCTGCAGGTGAAGCCTTTGACAAAACAGCGAAAATGTTAGGCTTGGGTTATCCCGGCGGTGCCAAGCTTTCAGCATTTGCCGAACATGGCAAATCAAGATATAGATTCCCTCGCCCGATGACCGACCGCCCAGGATTAGATTTCAGTTTCAGCGGCTTAAAAACCTTCACGCTCAATACCCTGAAGGCTTCAGGACAAACTGAACAAGACAAAGCGGATATTGCCGCTGCTTTTCAAACTGCCGTCGCTGACACCCTTGCCATCAAATGCAAACGGGCATTACAGCAAACTGGCCTGAAAAAACTGGTAGTTGCCGGGGGGGTCAGCGCCAACAAGCAAATCCGCGCCGCCTTAACTGAAATGACTATCGGCGTGCATGCAGACATCTACTTTCCACGACTGGAGTTTTGTACCGATAATGGCGCAATGATCGCTTATGCCGGTTGCCAACGATTATTGGCAGGTCAACGACAAGAACTTGAAATTATTGCCCGGCCTCGCTGGCTGATTAGCGAATTGTCGGGCTGTTAAACCTTGTATGCCAAGAAAACATCTCTAGGAGTTTTTGTCATGACTTTTATGCGTATTGCCATTTATTGCCTTGTAGCATTGCTGTTCAGCAGTTATGAAGCACAAGCCGGGCCACCCAACCCATTATTCCAACAAGTACAAGAAAAATTAGCCTTAGGCTATCTCCACGAAGCACGAACCCAGTTACAAGAATTAGAAGCCGCCGCGGCTAAAGATAAATGCCAAATCCCTATCGCTCAATCCATAAGCCATACTAACCCGCCGCCTTGCGTTTGAAATCCTGATACAGCTTTTCTAAACAGGGGAGAAGCCGTGCGTATTTTGTCTTCCACCGCCAAGGCGGTGTTTTCATTATAGGTATGCGTCGTTAAATTCCGATCTTCGAGGGCATCCATCCAGTCTTGCCCCTGCGTTATGATTTCGGCTTGATACGCTTGTTTAATGGCATCTCTGGGGCTTTTAACCGAAAAACCTTCGGCTTCTTCAAAATCTTTGAGGAATTTCCACGCCAGTTCAAACGCCATTTCAAAAAACTGGATTAACCCCGCCCGCTCAACCACTGACGGTTTATTGATAGCCATTGCTGATTGCAATAATACAAAGGCTTTTTCAAATTGCATAAAGCGTTGTTGCCAACGGCTATCTTGATTGTCCATAGTTACCCCACCAGCATCCGCGCTAGTGGGCTATTGCTTTCAATAGATAAACGTTGCTCAAGTTCATCGCCATTGCACTGTCCGATAATGACGGACAGTTGCTTCAATTGCCCGGCGTGTTCAAGATCAAGCGTTTTAACAATTTCAACCACCTCATTATTTATTAAGCCCAGTGCCTGCGTTAAGCCTTTGTGCAAGCCTTTTAACGCGCTCTTTTTCAGCGAGGGCTGGGCTTTTTTAAGGATAAAATACGGTGTCAGCCACGTCAGGGCGATCAGCAGACTGCTATGGACGGCAAAATCAACGCCTAGATAGTGTGTGCTGGTCATATTGCTGTAGTAATAACCGATAAACACCTGGCTACCGACCCAGGCCATTGCCGCCAACGGCAAGATAATTTCGCACAAACGCATAGCTTTTAAGAACCCGCGCTGCACAGTATTGCCGGGATTGGCCAACGCTTGCCGGGTTGCCAGTTCAGTTTGTGCCTGCATGATTTTGGCGGCTTTTTCGCGTATCAAAGACAAACGGCTTTTAAACGGTGCCACAGGCAGGCCTTGCTGATCGATATTGATGATGAATTCATCCAACCCATCATCAAAACGGGTTTGCGCCCAGGCATCCCATAACGAAAGATTGGCTGATTGCGGATGCGTGATCAAATCGGCGGCATGTTCAGCATAATAAGCGGCGGTTTGTTGCATCGGCCACGAAAAACCTTCTTGTAATTGCTGGCTGGTCTGCTGCCATTGCTGCTGCCACAATGCAGACACTTGCTGAAAAGACGGCGCTGTCCCCAGCATGTCCATCACTTGTTGCAGTTTTTGCTTTAATTCATGTTTACGCAATTGCTGTCCGCGCTGCGCCAATTGCTCGACGATATGCCCGGTCGCCAGCGAGCCAATCGTTTCTTCCAACAACGCAAACTCATCCATTTGCACGTCTTCGGAGCATACGGTCTTAAAAATGACCGGCTCATAAAAACCCGCTTTGTGCAGTTGCTGTTTAAAATCATCGTATTGCTCTATCTGCCCTCTGTCCCATTGGTTCAACACAAACAACCAGGCATGCCGCGCGCCTTCTGCAAGCAATAATTGCCAGGCCTTTTCATCTCGGTAACGTTCCGGGCTGACGACATAAATCAATACATCGATATGCGGTAGCCATTGCAAAACAAGTTGTTTATTGCTTTGTTCCGTGCTGTCAAAATCGGGCATGTCTATCCAGATAATGTTTTTTTTCGCCTCTTCTTCATGCTGGGCGATTTTGATTTGTGTGATCGGCAATTGCTCGGGCAAATGTTGTATCGCCACACTATGATGATGGAATAACGTGACTTCGCGCGACGTGGGCCTTTCTATGCCAGTCCTTGCAATCGGTTTGCCCGCCAGACGATTGAGCAACGTGCTTTTGCCGACACCGCTACCGCCCATAAATGCAACGATCAACGGTCTGGCGCCGTTGTTAAATAAGGAGTCCGGTGACCTAAGATCCAGCTCTGTTATGTGCAATGCCGCTTCCTGCGAAATCCAACCTGCTGCACAGGCCTGTTCTGCCCAATGTTGGGCATTTTTTGCTAAATCAGAGTAATCGTAAGCCATAGCGCTTCTCTTGCTGTCCAATCACCCGCAATTGTTCGGGCGAGATATTAAAATGTGAAATCGACGGTATTTGCCCCGGCAGACCCAACAGTTCTTTAGCCAGACTATCCATAAAAAGCACCTGTTTGACTTCATTAAATTGCCGTTGTTTTAATTGCGCTTCAACTTTGTGCATATAACCGCCAATGGAACTTTCAGCCAGCAATGAGGTGACCGTCAGCATCGCCGGGGCGATCACCAAATCATGCACACCAATACCGCCAGTATGCAACGTCAACGCAATGACGGCGGCATCAGCAGTGACGCGGGTCGCACGCAGGCTGTTCAGCACCATCGGCTGTTCTTGCAGTTTATCGTATAAATGGTGTGCGGTCTTTTCCACATCCTGCTGAAATGAAATATGATAGTTTTTTGCCGCAAGCGCAAAATCCTGATGAATAGCTTGCCGCTGACTGCGCAATAAACCACTCAGCGTCTTCCACCATATTGCCTGCTTATTTTGTTCCGCTTTATCCAGCAACCGGTCTACCGTCTGAATTAACGCATGTTCAACAATTTGATTCAACAAGACTATTTCGTGGCTGCTATCGACGATATGCAGTTGTTTTCGTCCCAGTTTCATGAGCTGCCTGACCGGCCAAGTGAGCGCTTTGCGCACACCGGTCAGCACACCCGCCAGACCTGGTATTTCAAGCAGGACCATCAATTCTGCCAACGCTTGTTGAAAGGTTTCATAATGATGCGGATGATCCAAATAATCGCGCCGGTAACTTGCCAACGCCTGCCCCATCATTTCATCAACAAGGGTCTCCCAATCCGTTAACGCCTGATGCTCTTCAAGCACCGGCGCCAACCAACCCTGCCAGTATTTTTGCAATAATGCCTGCTCAAAACCCGCATGATTACGGTGATCGACATTATTTTGCGTATCAACCAGCAAACCCTGTTTTGCCGTTGGCCAAAGCGGCAATCCCGCAGGCTTTTGGTAATACAGCGGAACAACTTCAGGAAAAGCATCAGTTCTGGCCTGCTGCCATTTTTCCCTTAACGATTGCGTCAAGATGGCTTGTGAACCCTCACTGAGCTTGTTCAAACAGATGACAGTAGGTTGATGTAAATCAGCCAACATTGACATCATGTCCCAAACCGATTGATCGGCATATTTTTCCTTGCTGACCACCAAAACGATCATGTCCGCCAGGGCAACCGCCCTGATGACGCCTTCCCGGTAAGTGGCCGAATCAATTGAATCAAAATCTGGTGTATCCCATATCACACACGGCGGCAAATACGGCGAAACACCTGTCACCTCGGTCAATGAATAGCAATCATACCGCCCCTTCGTTAGCTGCCCGGCGGGCAGGCACTGAAAACGGCCAAAATACCGTTGCAAATCGCCACACGCGTTTAAGCTTACGCAATGACAAAATCCCTGGGGGTGGACCGTATAACCCGCCAGTGGACTGACACCTGCCGCATTGCTGTTCAGCAACACATTGACCAGTGAGCTTTTGCCAGCCTGGGTTGGCCCCACCACGGCTATTTGCAATGGCACACTAGCTTTTAAACCAGCCATTAAATCAATCGTTTGTCCTTTACGGATAAACGCTTCGGACAATAGGAGTTGGTCTATCCGTTGCTGATATTGAAGATGGGTGGGCCCATTATGCCGCTGAACCAAAATTGCTTGATAACGCTGTTTTAATAATTGGATAAATTCCAGCATGGGTGATTAGCTCAGAGTTATAATAACTGACCATTTTACTTTGTTTGGTGAACTGGCATATTTGATGGCAATAACAATAAATAACATAACATAGACCTGCAATTAACATCGAGGTTATCTTCATGAAAAAACTATCTACTCTGCTAATTATCCTGAGCTGTACTGCGCTAATGGCTTGTGGCAGTGGACAAAAGATTAATGGCCATACCACCAAAACCGCTTATAGATCGGTAAAAATGCTGAAAAATCGCCTGCTTCCCGAAAACCGCATTGAATTTGAAGTGGCGTTCTGGGCGATTCGTGATGCCAACAAAGAAGACAGCAAATTCCTTGATGCAGTTGACGGCAAAAAACCTGAAGAAATCATTGCCTTGGGAAAAGAAATTTATCAGCAACGTAAAGATTCCGGCGTTAAGGAATATACCCAGTATTCAAGCTGGGAAGAGATGATTACGAAATTTGGCAGGGAACGGATCGATCAGGATAACCGCAAAGGTTCCAAAAAAGAAGATGCCAGGGACAAAGCCAATGATGTCTTATACAAACTTTAATCAACGGCCCGGCAAGGTTTTCTGACCCTGATTTTGCTGACTGACCAAGACCGCAACAAACTGGTTGGCTTCGGCAATGATTTGTTCCATCGCTAAAATCAGCTGGGAAATGTCAACACTGATCTCAATAAACTCATGCTGCAATGCGGCAATGGCTTGTGCATTAAGATTATGTTTGAGATACAGCACCTGATCTTTAAAGGCGGCCAACACCGGTTGGATTTTACTTGTCGCCTTGTGCATTGCTTTAATCAGCCGGGCATAATTTTGTCTGGCTGCCTTTAGCTGCTGTTTACTGCTGTTACGCAGCGTCCGGTTAGTGTATTCATCCAGCTCTTTTTCCCATTCTGCAAACAACGCCTCACTGACTTCTTCTATCGCCTTGATGCGGGTGCTAACGGCATCCGATTTTGCGCGGCAAAACTGATATTGCCGGTTCAATTGATGATATCGATGCTCCAGAGAAGAGCCGTTGGCAGCCACTAAGTTTTTAAAACGTGCCAGCGCATCTTCAAATTCATCACGCGTACCCTGCAAACTAATACACGCTTGCTCAACCTGATAAACCACAATAGCCCGTTTGGGGTCGCCTATCGATTCCCTGGCGCTGTAGTAAACGGTCTTGAGTTTTTTGGTGAAAAACCGCTTGATAAACGCTAAAGGATTGCTTGATGGGTTGTTATCGGTAGCCATTAAAATCGTTGTGCGTTAATAATTGTTATCGGAAAAGTAACGTGCGCGACACTGTCGCAAAAAGCCTTATCGATAATATCGCGTTCAGCAAGCTGGGCCAAACTGAGATTACCGTCAATATCGGCGGATTTTACCAGCACCAGTTCGCCCGCCGAAAGTGCGCCAGCCAACCATGCCGCCAAACTGTCAGAAGTGATATCCCAAGAGGCTTCGATACCCGCCTGCCCAAGCTCGATGACATCCGGCGACCAGATAACCGTTTTGCTTTGCATGAGCTGTTGGCGTACCCCTGCAACCGAACCGGCAATAACAAAATGCGGTTTAAGCCCGTTAAACAGCAAAGCCATTTGTTGCATCGCCAGCAACGCCATGGCATGTGCCGTACCGTCATCAAATTGCCAGAATTGCTGGGCTAATCTAACCTGGTCCGCAAACGCACCGCCGCCCGGCACAATCACCACCGCCCTGCCCTGATAGCGTTGTTCCACATTATCAAGGCAAAAGCGCAAATGGTCAGAATGCGCTAGGCTGCCGCCGAGTTTGATGACTATATTTTGCATCGTTATCATGCCTGCTTTATTTAGTACCGATAAGTAATATTTATCGGCAACCTCAGATTTTGGCAAAATCTTACCGACAAGTCATTTTATGGGAAAAAGTGTTACCTATCCTTATTTCCCAATGCAGAGGTTATTTTCATCAGTATGATAAAATTACTCACAATATTTCAAGAGCGGAAACTTCAATTTAGAGGATCAATTTATGGCTACTGTTTTTATTACCGGCGCTAATCGCGGTCTGGGTTTGGAGTTTTGTAGACAATATGCGGAGGAGGACTGGACTGTCATCGCCTGCTGCCGCAAACCCGAGCCATCGTCCGCACTCGCCACGCTCGCCGAAAAGTTCCCCACTATCCAGATAGAAACTTTAGATGTTGCCGATTTCGGTCAAATCGATGCCTTATCACAGAAACTATCGACCGTCCCTATTGATGTGCTAATCAATAATGCCGGTGTCTACGGCGATAACTCTACAAACCGTTTTGGTCATCTGGACTATCAGGCGTGGAGCAATACATTGCTGGTCAATACCTTGGCGCCGGTAAAAATGGCGGAAGCTTTCCTAAACCAGATCAAGGCCGGTGATATTAAGTTGATTGCCAATATCAGCAGCTTAATGGGCAGCATGGCGGACAATGCCAGCGGCGGCAGTCTGTTGTACCGCACCAGCAAGGCGGCCTTAAATGCGGCAATGAAAAGCCTGGCAATAGCGCTTAAACAACAAGCCATCGGGGTGTTGATTTTTCATCCCGGCTGGGTTAAAACTGATATGGGAGGCGCCAATGCACTGATTAATGCCAATGAAAGCGTTTCCGGCATGTGCCATGTGATAGATAATTTTTCCTTAGACCAGTCCGGCTGTTTTGTTAAATATGACGGCACGACGATGCCATGGTGATAACAATGATTAAAAGGATACTGTTTTTATCGGCGCTGTTGCACAGCACTGCTTACGCCGATGTTTCCATACCCGAACAAATTAAAGTCCCAGCCGGCCATCATCCGGTGCTGACGGCGCACGCAAAAGGCGAGCAGATTTATGAGTGTTCATTGAAAAAAGGGGCTTATGACTGGCAGATACAAGCTCCCGATGCCCAATTGTTCGACGATCAAGGCCAAATTATCGGCAAGCATTATGAAGGGCCTGTTTGGGAATATAAAGAAGGCAGCCGGGTGCAAGGCAAAATTATCAACAGGGCCGATATGTCGCCCAGCAAAGCAATCGCCTGGTTACTGGTCGAGATCGTCGGACGTAAAGGTGATGGGCCGTTCAGCAAGGCCAGCTTTATAAACCGGATCAACACCCAAGGGGGTTTGCCACCTGTCACTGGTTGTGAGGGCAATCATTTGGGCCAGGAAAAAAGGGTCAGTTATTCAGCGGATTATATTTTTTACCAGCCGGATTAAACGGTAAACCGGCTTGGCGGGGGTTTTACGGCAGTATCCCTCTTTGCTTTAGCTATGACGGGATCGGCTTCACCCTCCGATAGCCGGCGTAGTGGCCGAAGGTGCGGAAATGACCCCTGTATTTATGTCCGGCGTGACAATGATGCTATTGCCGTGTTAAATACGGTGGCAAGTCCGACAGGCCGCTTGGCCTTCGGCATAGGTATTGGCACAAGCCGCCAGCCACAGGGATGTGAATTTATGCCCTCAATCGGAAAGGGCGGGCAACGTGCATCAATTTACCGTCAACTGCTGCAACACCTTAAGCAATGCCGCCGCCTTATCGAAACATTCCTGATATTCGTCGTCAACGACCGAATCATTGACAATGCCGCCGCCTACCCAGAAGCGTATCGTACCGTTTGAATGCACCAGTGTCCGGATTGCAATATTGGTGTCCATATTGCCGTTAAAACCGATATATCCGATAGTGCCGCAATAAACGCCACGCCGGTTTGGTTCCAGTTCTTCAATGATTTCCATCGCGCGGATCTTTGGCGCACCGGTGATTGACCCACCTGGAAAACAGCTTTTCAACAAGTCCAGCGCGTGTTGGTTAGCCGCCAGCACACCCGTCACTGTGCTAACCAGATGATGCACCGTCGCATAACTTTCCACGGCAAACAGCTTGGGGACTTTTACTGACCCCGCCTTGCAGGTTTTGCTTATATCATTACGCAGCAAATCAACGATCATCAGGTTTTCAGCGCGGTCTTTTTTGCTGTTTTCCAACAGGCCTATTTGCTGCTGGTCTTCTGCATGATCGGCTTTACGCGGACGGGTGCCTTTAATGGGTTTGGTTTCCACGACGCCATTTTTCAACTTTAAAAAACGCTCAGGCGATGAGCTTAAAATTTGCGCTTCGGGAAAATTGAGATAACAACTGTACGGGGCGGCGTTCAGTTCCCGCAACAATTGATACGCTACCCAGGGATTACCGTTGCAAGCCGCGACAAAACGCTGGGTTAAATTCACCTGATAACAATCGCCTTCCTTTAAATACTGTTTAATGCGGTTAAACGCCTGTGTGTAATACGCCTTATCCATGTTGGATGTGATTTCACTGACAACATTAAAGACAGCATCTGCTTGCTGATGGGGTAAACGGCTGAATTGCTGGATTAAATTATTGTGCATCTGCGTATCAATCCCCTGCCCTACCAGAACGCTTTGTTGCCGGTGATGATCGACAATCACAACCCAGGAATAAATGCCCACCGCCATTTCTGCGATATGTTCGGCATCCTCGGCAATGACCGGCAAATTCTCGAGACGACGCGCCAGATCATAAGAAAAATAACCGATAGCCCCGCCAGTGAACGGCAAGCCTTCTGTATCGATTGCCGGATCGGAACCAGCAAGCAAATGCAGTTGTTGTTTAACCAAATCAAACGGGTCTGCACTGGACTTTATTGTCACGCCATGACAGGTGACCGTCGTTATCTTCCCATGCGTGACCAGAGTACACACGGGATCGGCGGCGATAATATCGTATCGGCCTTGTTGTGTGTAGGGATGGGCGCTATCGAGAAAAACTGACCAGGGCTGGTCTGCAAGCGAGGAATAAAGCGCTGCACTGTCAGCAAAATAAGGCAATAGGGAATAAATTTGTTTCGATACCGACATGTAGGACGTGATTTGATTGAATGGATGGATTAACTTTGGAATATAAACGCCGACATTGCTGCTCGCCAAGTCCATTCAAACCACATCACGATTTCGCCTCGAAAAAAACTTATGGGAGCAGATGGGGGCAACAAGGGACGCGATAGACGGAAAGCAGTTTTGACATTCTAACATTATTTATGCCGTCCTGACTTTGTTCAACTGCGGGGTGGCGGTCAAGTGCCAAAGACGCTGCATTGCAAAGACGTTGCATTGCAACGTCTCTACGATACTGGGCATGTAGGGTTTATACTAAAGCCTTAACCTAGACATCCATATCCCAAAATATATACCTGCTTCACATTATTTAATAAGTTACCTTTTAAATAATTGACAAACCCTTCAAAAAGTATATATTAAGGTTACTTTTTAATAAAGTGTATGAACGATAAAAAAGAGAAGCGTGGTCGTAAAGCATTATTGCCGGAGCAAAAAAAACCGCCGCAACCGACGATAAAGATTAATGATGCCTTATTTCCTTTCGTTAAGTTATTAAAAACCGAGCACAAAGCCAAGCGGGTTAGTACAGAAAAACTGAACGCATTAACGCGGCTATTACTCGACGACAACGCTGATCTACCCGTTAAAAAGCAGGCAACGCATAAACCGGATGATGCTGAAGAAGAATCAGAACCCTGAAGATATTTTCAACAATACACAACAGTGGAGCGTTTTTTATATTGAAAAACCTTTTCTTTGAGGAGGTGAGAATAGTGAAACGGACTCATAAACGTTTTGATGACATAAAGTTTTATGGCTATTTTGGATTAATGGTCGTCATTACCATGTTTTACACCATTTTTTGGGGAAACTTATGACCGGTAAGCGCGGCAAGTTGGAAGTGAGGGACGAACTTCAACTTACCGCGTTATGCAAGGCATAACACTGCCCCTTCGCGCCTAAACCCATCGCAATATGTGCCAACTCAGCAACTGTTGAAACATTAAGTTTATTTTTTATTTGCGTACCGTAATTGGCGACGGTTTTATAACCCAAGCATAATTCTTCGGCGGCCTTATGTACCGTCAAGCCTTTTGCCAATAACAAAAAAACGTCGAATTCCCTGGGCGTTAAACAATCAATAATAGCTCGGGATGCCGTCCCGTTATTTTGTGCCAACGTTTCGCTGGTCAAACCGTCTTCAATATAGGTGCCGCCTTCGGCTATTTTTTGTATCGCCAGCGCCAGGATCACCGGCGCAGTGCTTTTAGTGACATAACCTTTAGCGCCGGCATTCATCGCACGATGCACATAAACCGCTTCATCATGTACGCTAAAGACCAGTATTTTTGCGTTGCTGTCACGGTTACAAATACGCCGGATGGTCTCCAGGCCACCGATGCCCGGCATCGATAAATCCAGCACCATCACATCCGGCTGTTTTTCAAGATAAAACTGACAGGCGGCCTCGCCCCGCTCGGCTTCGGCGATGACTTCAATGGTGTCCACCGATGCCAGCAACAAACGAAAACCCGCCCGGACCACAGCATGGTCATCGACTAAAATAACTTTAATTTTGCCTTTCATTGCAAAGGGATACTCGCGTTTATACTCAGGCCTTGACCAGGCCCAGTTTGAATGGCCAATGTTCCGCCCAGGCTGTTGATTCTTTCCCGCATGCCCAATAAACCGAAACCTGCTTTTAGGTCATCCCGCCCGCACCCCCGACCGTTATCACTAACCTGTAATTGCAATAACTTCCCAGAAACAACTTCCAGGTTAATCATTGCTTGCGTTGCCTGCGCATGACGCACAATGTTGGTCACGCACTCCTGCACTACCCTGAAAACCTGAATCGTAATTTTCTGTTCAAGGCTATCGACTCCATCAGGGCAATGCAACGCCAATACCAGTTCTGGATTTCTGCTGGCCCAGTGATTTAACAAATCTTCCAGCGTCGCCTTTAAACCCAGCTCAGTCAGAACCAGCGGATGCAAGTTGCGCATCATCGAACGCACAACGCTTATCAGATGATCGCAGATAACAATGATGGCATCGGTAATCCCTGCAGTATCGGCTTTGTTGTTTTTTGCCGTTACTGCCATCACCTTGATGGCCGTCAACGATTGCCCCAGCTCGTCATGCAGCTCCTGTGACAAATGTTGCCGCTCTTCTTCCTGTATTTCCAGAGAATGCAAGGTCAACGCGCTGTTTTCCTTGTGTGTGGCATCCAGCACATCGGTCAAGTGATTGATGGCTTTGGCGATATGGTCATATTCCCGGGTAGTAAAATCAGGTAATTTTTGCTGATAATCGCCTTCCTCAATCGCTTTCAAACCATCCACAATCAGCGCTATCGCCTTAAACGCTTTATTGAACACCAGATTGACAGCGAGAAACGTGAGTAGCGTCATGACCAGCAGTGACATAAAAAAAGTACGGCTTTCTTGCCACACTTCGGTAATTTCATCAAGCGGGTCGGCCTGGATGATCAGCGTGATTTGCTTGCCGTCGGCGGTTGCCAGTTGTTGTCCGACATCCGTGTATTGGCTGGAAACCAGATTGATAAACCATTGCGGCGGCGTCTCGGCATCAGGCGTGCGTTTTTGCCCGGAGGTAAATTTGACGACTTCGCCGGCAGGTGTTTTGAGCTGAATCTTCAAATGCCGGGTTTGCTCCAATGACACAAAACGTGGCAACCAGGCGCTGACATCGACAGCATTTCGTTGCGATTGCGGAAAATTCAATTTGATTAATTGCGCGGCGAGGTTGAGGGAAGAATCAATTTCCTTGCTGACCGCGCTACGCGCTTGCCAGATGGCAACAGAGCCACCCAAAATCAATATCGCAACACTGGTAAAAAAGATTCGGACATTAATCTGGGAGCGCAAGCTCATTTTCGGTTCGGCTGGATTTTTTATTGGCATTTCGGGTGGTTTTAAAAAAATGGTTTCAAACGCTAATAAATTCGCTGCAGGCAGTGCCCGTCAGTTATCGCAACGCAGCCTTACACCGCATTTACGGTATACTATCCAAAACCTGAAACCGGTTTTATTTTATGTTATTTTTTTGGAGTTACTGATGAAACAGCTATTTACAACCACGTCATTAAAAACAGTGTTAATCGTGTCGGCACTCTTTTTTTCTACGGCTTACGATGCAAGCGCATCAAGTTACCCTGCCAGATTAGGCGCCAAACTGGGTAATAGTATTGCTAACGCCGCAACAGGTATCGTGGAAATCCCAAAAACCATTATGGTAGCCAACCGCGAACATGGCCCCGCTTATGCCGCAACAGCGGGACTGGTAACGGGGATGGTACACATGATAGGGAGGACACTCAGCGGGGCATACGATTTGGTGACGTTTATGGTGCCTACCAAACCGATAGTCACGCCGGATTATGTGTGGGAAGACTTTGATAAAGAAACCAGCTACCGGTCGACATGGCAATTACGTTAGGATAAGCCGTATCGGGCGCAATCCCGTAAGTTACGCCCGGTACGCTTTAAAACTCAAACAGCCTTAATCTTTGCCGCTGAAAACACCCAATATTTGCAGTAAACTCAGGAACAGATTGTAGATGGAGACATATAAATTTACCGTCGCCAAAATATAATTGGTTTCACCCCCGTTTATCATTGCGCTGGTCTGAAACAAAATCATGCCTGACATCAACAGGATAAACATCGCTGAAACAGCCAGTGATAACGCAGGAATTGCAAAAACAATCGCGCCGATACCCGCCAGAAAGGCAACCAGTATGCCCACCATCAAAAATCCGCCCATAAAGCTGAAATCTTTGCGGGTGGTTAGCGCATAGGCTGAAAGCCCCAGGAATATAGCCCCCGTTCCGCCCATCGCCATCATGATCAACTCATGACCATTACTAAACGCTTTGATATACATCGATAAAATTGGCCCTAGCGTCAACCCCATAAAGCCGGTTAACGCAAACACACAGATCAGCCCTAAAGCGCTGTTACGGAATTTGGTCGTCAAAAACAACAGGCCATAGAAGCCCACCAAAGTAAGGATCAAGCCAGGATGCGGAAGATTAAAGTACATGGATGCACCGGCAGTCATTGCGCTGAACAGCAATGTCATCGATAACAGCATGTAAGTGTTTCTCAGCATTTTGTTGGTCACCAGAATGCTGGCTTCCGGACGTGCTATTGCAGTATTTAATTTCATTATAGTCTCCTTAAAGAATGATTAACGGTATCAACGACAATTGAATATTACTCGAGTTTCGGTTTCTTGGTAAGAAAAATGCGATGGGTAAATCGAAATGCCAAGTCAAAATGTACCAAGAACCCTTTGGGCAAGCGAACGGCCATTACAATTGTGCCTGCTGAACTGATGACCCAAAGTGTTTGTTGATAAGATCCCTTTCAGTAATCGGCGGCGAGGTACTAGATTGAGCATACGAAATAATGCCAATATGAAATTGCAAAATGACTGAATCCTATGGTTTTAGAAAAAAATATAGGGATTAAATGAGGGGCAGATCAAACTGATTTTCCTGAGCCAAACCGGTTTACCCTGACACCATTGATATTGGTTTGATAATACGCTGCCAGTTTTTGTGTGGTTGTAGATGGGGCTTACTTAAGCACTTACTGTTTTATTTGCCCTAAAAGGGATTTTTCCAGCATTGCACCTGATTCCGCCCATTGTTTTTGGCTATATACAAGGCTTGATCACTGGCATTTAAGAGGTCATCGAGCTTCCAGCCGGGCAGGCATTCGGCGACACCGATGGATACACTTATAGTAATCTGATCGTTGTCGGGAAGCAGTAAAGGCGATTTATAGACGCGGCGGCACAGGCGTTCCGCAGATGCACGGGCTTTATTGGCATAGGTTGCCGGCATCATAACTGCGAACTCCTCTCCCCCATAACGGGCCAATAAATCGGTCGAACGCAAATTACCCTGCATGATGGCGGCTAGATGCTGCAATACCTGATCGCCAACAGTATGTCCATAAGTATCATTTACCCTCTTGAAAAAATCCACATCAATCAAAATCAACGAAAGGGGTTGTCCGATTCGCATGGAAAGATCCAGCTGTTGTGGAAAAATCTCCATTAGCCAGTTGCGGTTATGCAAACTGGTAAGCGTATCGGTCTCAGCACGCGTGCGATATTCGTGTAGCAAACCTAAACTGGATTCTAACAATTCACTTTTATCACGGCTTCGATCAGCCATGATGCGCAGCAAATTCAATGCAACTACGGGATAACAAGTGATAAAAGGCCAGAGCGCATCACGTTGGATCACTAGATAGCGGCTATCCTGGGTTGCCAGGACATGGGAGGATGGCCGTTGGCTGTCCAATATCGACAATTCACCAACACATCCACCAGGCATAATTTTTGCTATTGGACGGTTCGAGTTGGCGGACAGGGTAACTACCCACTCGCCTTCCAGCAAAACGAGCAAATCGGTATTGTCCAGTGACGGCGAAAGCAATATTTGGCCGGCTGAAATATCCCTGACTAGCCAGTTCTGCATATCAGTCTCCGCACTTGACAGATCGATTCCGCTAAATAACGGGGAATTACGCAAAACCTGATTTAGGTTAGGGTAACATAATAGCGTTCCACTCATACACACCCTCAAGACAGAAACAAAATACAAAACATAACAGCACGACTTCCGCTTAATCAAATGCTGAAAACGTGCATTTTGGCGATATTGCTGTGTTGCGGACAAAAATATTAAATATTCTACCGACCTAACCGTACTTTTCAATTTATTTTACACAACCCAAAGAATCCAAGGGTGCAAGCCATTGAATAAACAAAAATTAGACTTGTTTTAACTGAATATTAATATTTTTCAAACGGTTATATGTTTAAACCTTGTGGTGGTTTCGAAGTGAACTTTAAATTGGTACTCCATAATATATAAAAATCAATAGGTTAAAAATAGGCATCATTAAGTTTATTTTTCATTAACTCATTGATTAATATAGTTAAAACAAGTCTATTAACAATCTATCAAAAAATGACATCTGAATGGGAT